>BLLT01000045.1 GCA_011958945.1 Lachnospiraceae bacterium
GGCAAGCAACGCGCAGACACAAATCGCCGTGTGAAAAATCTATTTTTCACACTATAGTCTATGCAAACATCCCAAGCCCCTTTTCTATCAAATCCACAATAGGCTGCGAGCAGATGCCCAGAAATACATTCAGCGCCACAAAGCAGAGCAGCACCGCCGCATATATTTTATTCTCGCCCCAGGAAACCGTAGGGTACTCCACGTCATCCACCGGGGTATAAATGCGGATTACTGTCTTCATGAAATAAATTGCATTCAGTATGGTACTGATACCCAGCACAATAAGAGTAGGCAGCATTTTCCCTTCGTTCTGCACCGCCGCCTGGGAGAACAGCAGCTTACTGATAAAGCCCGAAAACATAGGTACACCCACCATGGACAGGGAGCCTACGGAAAAAGCCATCCCCGCGCATTTATTCCGATAGCCTGATCCGGTCAGTTCGATAAATTTCCTGCTGCCCCCGGACACATCCGTCAACCCGATTGCCGAAATGAACAGCAAAGATTTCGTTGCCGCATGGGAAAGCACATGGAACACCGATGCAACCATCCCCACCTGAGTTCCCATGCCAATACCCATATAAATATAGCCAATCTGAGCCACCGAGGAAAAGGCTATCATCCTTCGGACATCATTTTCCTTAATAGCGCTTAATGAGCCGAATACCATCCCCATCAGGCCGAAAATGAAAAGCATATTCACAATCTTACTGTCGTGGAATACATCAAATCCTATAACTCTGTAAATAATTTTAAACAGCAAAAATATGTATCCCTTGGATACCAGGCTGGACAAAACGGCGGCCGAAGAAACCGTGGAATACCCATAGGCATCCGGAAGCCAGGCATGAAAGGGGAACAGGGCGCTTTTAATAGCCAGCCCCACCGAAATAATCGCAATCGTCACCAGCAGCGGCGGCCTATAGGCCCCCTCCGCCACTATCCGGCCAATTTCTGCCTGAATATTGGACATCAGCAGATGCCCCGTCAAATCGTACAGCATGCAAATCCCTACCAGGAACAGACCCGAACCCAGCAGGCTCATAATCATATAGCGTACCGCCGCTTCGATGGTCCGCCCGTTTTGCCTTATCATAATCAGCCCGCAGGCCGAAATTGTATTAATTTCCACGAAAACATATGCCGTGAATAAGTCATTGGTATAAATCAGCGCCAGCAGAGAGCTTAACATCAAGTCCGTCAGTACATAATAAAGCCCCTGCTTCCCTTCCTCCACTTCCTGCACAAGCTTATGCCTTCCCCCTAACAAGCACAGAAGCATAATTACACAGAAAAACAACGCCAAGCCGGCTTCCAGCACACCGATTCGCAGTTCATTGCCCCAGGGCGCCGGAAACTTCCCCATCACATATACATAATTCCCGGCCCTTACCGTAAACAGCAATACCGCTGCCGATAAAATAATATTTACCGTAAGTACCGCAATATTTAATACCCTGGCAATCTTCTCTTTAAAAGCAGAACTGATAATCCCCGCAAACATGCAGAACATAATAGAGAAGCACGGGAAGTTCTGTACAAATTCCAACTCCATTTGTCCGGACATGCTTTATAATCCCTCCTTTTTTAACTGAAGGGAAATTTCATCCAAATCCAATGTATGATATCTCTGGTACAAACGTATGGTAAGCGACAGCATCAAAGCCGAAACGGATACTGACACCACAATCCCTGTCAGTACAAGGCCGCTGGGAACCGGATTGATATATGCCTCCGCGCTTTGCACCCCATCTGCCACGATCGGCGCTGCCCTGCCCGTAATATACCCCTTTTCCGCCAAAAAGAGGTATACTGCCGTATCCATAATATTCAGCCCGATAATTTTTTTAATTAGATTGCTTTGCAGCATCAGGTTGCCGAACCCAATGACAAACAGCACCATCGCCACCGCCTCACCATAATTATTTAACAGATTAGCCCCCACTTTACAGCCCTCCTCTTCGGAATAATGCATAAAACGCATACATTGTGCATGCCACCTCTAACCCTACGCATATGTTAATAGGGAAAATAATCCCTGCACTGACAATATGTCCCGGAATCCCCAGCGGAATATGATTCTCTATACCGTTGGCTCCTGTCACATAATAATAAATTCCAATCAGCCCATATACACAGAGCGCGGAAATCTTAGCTATTTTATAGACTTTTTCATCAAAGAAGCGCTGTGTGTCCTTAAAGCTGAATGCGCTGGCATACAAAATCATACCTGCCCCTATGGTAGCTCCCCCGGAAAATCCTCCCCCCGGCGACAAATGGCCGTTCAGAATAATATAAATGCCGAAAATAAATATAACCGGAACCAACACCATAGCCGTGCCCTGAAGAATAGCATCGTTTTTCGGTTCAAAACGCCGATCGTTCATCACCTCCTGCTTCTTTAACTCCGCGTCTTCCACCATCAGCATAATCATCACACAGCAGGTAGCGATAAAAAGCACATTTGTCTCTCCAAAAGTATCGAATGCCCGGTAAGTAAGTATCATCCCCGTCACAATATTTACCGCGCCAGTCTCCTGCATACCGCTTTCGATATAACGGCTGGCCACCTCATTATTATCCGGATTGGAAGCATTTCCCGTTGGCGGCAGATAAGACACCGTAAACAGCAGCAGCCCTGCCAGCATAATACAAAAAATCACCGCCATAATTCTATAAAAGCGCCGGAAAAGCAGCAGCCATCTGTTATGTCTCGTATCATAAACCTTATCCATAACCATCTGGCTTTCCCGCATCCTATCCCGAATCGAATCCTCCGCCCTCATATATTCTTTCTGAGGCCTCATCTCCAAATTCCCAATATAAGGATCCTTCTCCCCCGAAAGCCAACGGAAAAAATGGAACGCCTTCGTTTTCCTATACTCCTCTTCCGACTTCATTCTACTCATTTTCTTCCTCATTTCTGCATGGCTTTTGTTCATGAGTCCATTTCAGTCATTCAGTTTGCGCCCGCCATGCCAACAAACCCAAACCTATAGCAAATCAACGGGAGAATGCAACGCATTCTCCAAGAAATGATTTAGATTTTCTTAGCGGGCGTCTTGCGGCCGCTTAGAAAATCTTCATTTCGGAAATGACCTATATTTCCTTATCTCCTTCTCCGTTCTATCATGCTTTCCCTTTCATCCTTTGTGCCGCTTTCATCTATCGCATGAATTTTCTTCAATGTGACAAAAAACAACACGCTGGTCACCCCTGCACCTACCGCTGCTTCCGTTATGGCCAAGTCGGGCGATTCCAGGCAAATCCAGATAATAGACATCACAAGGCTATAGGACATGAAAATCAAAATGGAGTTCAGCAGCTTTCTGGAAAAGCTCACCGATATCGCACACACCACTAAAAAACCAAGCAAAATATATTGAAAAACTGTCATTTCATTCACCCTATCCTTTCCGTTTCCGGCTTATCTTTCTTTGACAAAACTACCATTTCCCCGTTTCCGGTCAGTTCCAGTTCCGTTTCACAGTACTTTTTTAACCTCTCATTGGTGGAAACCTCCAGCCTGGCTATCAAATGGGAAGATACCGGCGATGCACACCACAAAAATACGATAATAAGCGCCATTTTCAACGTAGTAAAATTCAGTCCGGAAAATATCATAAGCCCTATCAGGGAAATGCTGATTCCCAAAGTATCCCCCATAGCCGCGGCATGCATACGGTTCAGCACATACCGCAAGTGAAAAATCCCATAGATTTCAATTACAAAAATAACCAGCCCGCATAACAAAACAGCAGTTCCTATAATAAAACGAATCCACTCAAACACTTCCATTCCGTTCACCTCTCTTTGAATGCTGCTTCTCGCTGTATACGCCCATGTACACCTTCGTCAGTACAACCACAGCCAGAAAGCTTATCATCGCATAAATCAGGCAGATATCCACCAGATACCCTTCCTTCAGCATAAGAGCCAGAATGGCTATGATTACCATTACCATAGTTCCCATCATATTGACCGCAACTATCCTGTCCGCAATACTGGGGCCTTTCACGGCCCGTATCAGACATAAAAATATCATCAGGGCCAGGAAAATCAATGCTCCCACATATACTGTCCGGTACGCGGCTTCTAACGCCGTCAGTTCTCCTGTGACTACCATAATTTTTTTACATCCTTTCCAGTTTTTCCAGAAGTTCTACAAATTTGGAATGATTCATCCCCTCTGCCAGTTCCTTATCCAGACAATGCACCACATACTCATCCTCTTCCAACGTAACGGTTATAGTGCCCGGCGTAAGCGTAATAGAGTTAGCCAAAACCACCCTGGCCTGTTTCGTCTTCAAATCCGTTTTGAACCGGACGATGGCCGGCTCCAAGTCATACCTGGAAGATGTAATCAACTTAATCACAGCGAAATTCGCCTTCACTATCTCCCATATCAACACGCATATATATTGAAAAATACCCAGCCCCCTCTTTCCAAAGGCGATATCCTTATGTATGCTGTAATTCATGAATTTACATATAAAAAGATACATCGCAGCAGATATCACCAGGCCGAATACCGCAATTTCCACCGTAAGTGCACCGTTAAAAACAATCCACACGAAAAAAAATAAGAAAAACATATCAACATCCGCCTCCGCGCATACATAACAAACACCCGCTACGGGTGTTTGCGAGTGCTTTTATAATACTTTCTGCAGTTTACTTTCCAGTTCATCCTTAGACATCGCACCGACGCTCGTTTCCACCGCTTTTCCATCCTTGAAAAGAATAAAAGTGGGAATTGACATCACTCGGTACTGCTGTGCAATCTCCATTTCATCGTCTATGTTGAGCTTGCCAACTTTCACCTTGCCGTCATAGCCCTGTGCCAACCCTTCCACAATAGGTGCCATCATCTTACATGGCCCGCACCAGTCCGCATAAAAATCCACCAGTACAGGCAGTTCCGATTGCAATACTTCCTTCTCAAAATTATCCGTTGTAAATTTGTACTCCATATTCCTGCCTCTCTTTCTCTTCCTTTTTTAGATTATTCAAGTGCCACTCCGAACCGGCTTCCAATTTATCGGCTGTCTCTCGCTATCACATACTTGTAAATAGGATTCCCTAATGAGGAAAATCTCTCCTCATACTCCGTCATTACATTGTCCTGCCCCATTTTGTCATCATGATGCAAATCATAGCTTATCCCCAGCGCCTTCCAGCCCGCCGGCTTAAGTTCTTCCACCGCGAAGCGAAACAAAGCTTCGTTATCGGTCTTAAATTCCAGCCAGCCATCCTTTTTCAGGATTTTATCATATCTGGCAAGGAATTCACGGGAAGGCAGCCGCCTTTTTGCATGCCTGTCCTTTGGCCAGGGATCCGAAAAATTAAGATATATCCTGTCCACCTCTTCCACACCAAATACGGCCTCTATCGTTTCCGCATCCATTCTTACAAAACGCACATTGGGCAAAGGTTTTTCTTCCCTTTCCATTTTCTGCAGTGCCCGCAGCAGCACACTGGAATACTTTTCAATTCCTACATAATTAACGGAAGGATGTATCTTGGCCATATCCATCAGAAACCGGCCTTTCCCCATTCCAATTTCAATGTGTATAGGATTATTATTACCAAAAATCTTCTGCCAATTCCCTTTCTGGTTTTCCGGCTCATGAATCACAAAATCGCTTTCGCCAATCGCTTCCCTCGAACCGGCTATATTCCTTAAACGCATTTTTTTCTTCCCCCTAGCATTTCCATCGTGCTTATTTTACACCATTTACCTTTAAAAAGAAAGGGTCAGCCATGCGATAAATTTTCATAAAAAAAACATATATTTTTTACGAAATTGGTTTGGTTTTCATAAAAAATAGTGTATCATAAAAAGGAATGCTTAATTTTCGGAAAGGTACGGTAATTGATATAATGAAAATATCTCCTTATTTTAATAAATTCAAGAAAAAAACAAAAATCTTAGCGCTTTCTTTATGCCTGTCCATCCCCTTTTTCCTGGGGAACAGTCTGCCCGCCCATGCGTCCACTTTTGAGGAAATACAGGCGGAAATGGAAAGCAGGAAGGCTTTGCCCATCCAGTCCAACGAAATCGAAAACTGGCCGGACGGGCCTGCCGTAGGGGCACAGTCCGCTATTGTGATAGAAGCCAATACAGGGGTTATCCTTTATAGTAAGAACATCCACGAAAAATTATACCCGGCCAGCACTACCAAGATTCTCACCTGCCTTATCGCTACCGAAAACTCTTCCCTGGACGAGATGGTAACCTTCTCCCGGGATGCCGTGTTTTCCATTGAGAAGGGCAGTTCCAATATGGGTATTGATGCGGGGGAAATTTTGCCTATGGAAGAATGCCTTTATGGTATCCTCGTTGTCTCCGCCAATGAAGTGGCCAATGCCGTGGCCGAACATGTAGGGGGCAGCATGGAAGGTTTTGCTGAAATGATGAATCAAAAAGCGGCCGAACTGGGCTGTTTGGATTCCCATTTTGTCAATGCCAATGGACTCCATGATGAAAACCACTATACTTCCGCCTATGACCTCTCTATCATTGCCCGGAGTTTTTTCCAAAACGAGCTGCTTACTAAAATCGCAGGAACGCCAAACCATCATTTTGAGGCTACCCAGACTCAGCCCGATGACTTCATCCTGGCCACCCACAACAAACTGGTGACCGGCGAATATGCTTATGAAGGGCTTATCGGCGGAAAAACCGGATATACCAATGCTGCACGCCAAACCCTGGTTACCTGTGCGGAGCGCAATGGAATGAAACTTATCTGTGTGGTGATGAAGGACGAATCCCCCAACCAGTTCACCGACACCATAGATTTGCTCAATTATGGATTTAACAATTTTGAAATTGTAAATGTGGCGGAAAATGAGACCAAGTTCAATATAGATAATGCGGATTTCTTCCAGACAAACAATGATATTTTCGGCAGTTCCAAACCGATTCTTTCTTTAAATAAAGGCAGCTATCTCATCCTTCCCAAAACGGCTGTCTTCAAGGATACTGTCTCCAGCATATCCTATGATGTGGAGGATGAAAATCAGATTGCAAAAATTGATTATACTTATAACGGTATCTATGTAGGAAATGTAACCGTGGATATTGCCACGGATACCGCTTCCCCCTATGACTTCGATTCGCCCATAGAGCCTTTGCCCGAAGACGAAACGGACTCCAATGAAAACATTATTTTCGTAAACATAAAAAAAGTACTCCTGTTCGTCCTTGCGGCCGCCGGAATACTCATCCTGCTCTTTATCGTGAAATCTTTGCTGCAAAACTACAGTTTCGCCAGAAAGCACAACTTTTCTGGAAGGCGCAGCTTCTTTAGGGAACGAAACTACCTCAAAGAACGCCGGCTGATCAAGAAACAGCCTTCCTTTAAGGAACGCCGTTTCTTTAAAGGAAAAAGTTCCTTCCTGCAAGAAAGTTCTTTGCCCAGGCCAAATTTTTTTCCCGAGGAAAGTTCTTTATCAGGGCCGGACTTTTCCGGCAGGCGCCGGAGAAATATTTTCCGCAGGTGGCGGGGCAGGCGATGACCCCGCCCCGGAAATCAATTGCACCATTTCCCTGGCCAAATACCTGCCACTTAACACCTTGCCCGCAAGCATAAGCTATCCGCGCAATCATTATTTTCCAATAAGCACTTTCTTCCCACAAAATGCAAAACCATATTTTCTAATCCGCTCCCTTGAAATCCCTTTGCTCTCCAGCACCTCTTCATAACGTTTACTCTCTATCTGCTGCAGTGCTTTCTGTACAGTATCCGCCAGTTCCTTTTCCCCCTCCTTCTGCACCTTAAACTCTATAATAATGGCGTCATCCTGCTTCTTTGGCTCCAGCATTACATCATATCTTCCGAATCCGCTTTCGCGGTTTGAAGTAAGCAAATATCTGTCCGCCAAATCTACCAGCAATCCCAGCACAAAGCCATGATAGAACTTTTCAGGTTCTTCCTTCCGCGCGCCTTTTCCTGTATCAAAGCAGCTAAACGTTGCTAATGCCACCCTGTTCATATAGATATTCATTGCATCCACATCATCCAACAGCAAAGCACGGATAAAGTCATTATAATCAGAAAGTGTTGTGCCAAACCAGCCGCGCACCATATTCAGAAACATTCCTTTTACTTCAAAATTAGTTAATTCCAGTTCGTATTCCTGCCTCCATTCCCCGGATTCCGAGATATATGCATTCAATCCTTTCGCCTTCAAATAACCGCTTGCAAGCAAGAGGCTAAAAATTGCCTGCTCATTGCCCCCCAATAAATCATACACAATTTGCTCATCTATTTCTATTCGGATGGAACGTCCGTTTAATAAATCCTCAAAAAGGCTTTTCACATTTCTGCTTCCTTCGCGTACCAGCTTCCCCACAAGGCTATTAGAACTGGTATTGGCCCAATAAGCCCCTACTTTCTTTTTATCCAGAAAATTAATAATAGACCACGGATTATATATATCTGCCCTTTCTCCAAATACAAAGCCATCATACCAATCTTTTATCTGCTGCCTACTGCCGGAAAGACCAAATTCATTCAGTGAGGAAAACACTTCGGCTTCTGTAAAGCCAAAAGAATCCTCATATTTACAAGAAGTTGTTGTAACCACTTCCAAGTTATTTAAATCGGAAAATATAGACTCTTTACTGATACGTGTTATCCCAGTCATAATCGCCCGTTCCAAATAAGGGTTCGTTTTAAAAGCAGAGTTAAACAAGCTTCTTGTAAAATCCGTCAATTCACCCCAATATCCGTTTACATATGCTTCCTGCATAGGAGTATCATACTCATCTAAAAGGAGGAGAACTTTCTTCCCATAATATCTGCCAAGAAAGTCACATAAAGAGCGCAAAGATGCAGCCGCTGTACTATCTGTCATATCGGCAGAGACTTCCCTGTAAAATGCTTTCTCTTTCTCATTCAGCCAGTTCCCATCCAGCAAATAATCATGTCTGTTGAACTGTTCCTCTATGGTCCGGCATATACTTTTTCTCGCTTCCATAAAAGAATTCTCTTTAATCCCTGCAAAGCTTAAAAATACCACTGGATAAGTTCCCTGCAATTGGCGGTATTTTTCCTTCTGCCATATAAAAAGGCCTTCAAACAAACTGCCGCACTCCGCATAATGAAGCGAGAAAAACTTTTCTACCATACTCATAACCAGCGTTTTCCCAAACCTTCTCGGGCGGGCAATCAAGGTGACGCTGTCTCCGCTTTCCCACCATTCCTGGATAAACTTTGTTTTATCTACATAAAAATATCCCTCTTCCCGTATCACCTGAAAATCCTGCTGGCCAATCGCTACCGTTCTTGCCATACCTTGTCACCCCTTATCCCGTGCCTTTATAAGTTTTAGTATAGCCATTCTGCACAATAAAATCAACTAATCCTTTTGTATAAAAGACATGCCCCCTTCCTCTCTCCGTTCGGGAAATATCACAGTAACCACAAACAAATCCGCAATCGTCTCCACCTTAAAGCTTCCCCCGCAGGCTTCCGTAAAGCTTCTGGCAATCGACAGGCCCAGGCCGCTTCCCCCATCGCTTCTGCTCTCATCCCCACGGGTAAACCGTTCCGTAAAGTCCATGCCGGCAGGCAGTTCCTCCCTGGAAGTGTTTTTCACGCTGGCAATGGCTGTTCTCCCGTCTTCCCGCAAAGTGACATATACTCTGGAGCCTTCCAGCGAATACCGCAAGGCATTCTGTATCAAATTTTGGAATACCCGGTAAACACGTTCCCCATCCGCACATATCATCACTGCGTTTTCCGGTATTTCCGTTTTCAGCCTTACCGAACTGTTTTCTATCTGTTCCCCCATATCCGCTATTGTCTGGCGCAGCAGCTTGCCTAAATCCAGTTCTTCCAAATTCACTGGCAGGTTGCCCGAAGCAGCCTTGCTCACCTCAAATACATCCTGTACCATAGATTTTAATCTTTGGGATTTATTTTCCAGAATCAAAATATATTCCTTCACATGCTCCGGCAGCCCTTCTTCCTGTTTGAGCAGTTCCACATAGCTGATGATAGAGGTCAGAGGGGTCTTAATATCATGGGAGACATTGGCTACCAGTTCTACCTTCATCCGTTCGCTCTTCATCTGTTTCTGCACCGCCTCATTCATTCCATTCCTAATATCATTCAGGTTTTCCATAGCCTTCCCCAATCCGGAGCCTTCCCACATCATTTTTTCTTCCCGCAGTTCCCCGTCATGGATGGACTGTATCTGCTCCACCAGATTGTCCACATCTTCTGCCGTTTTCCTGCCGCTTATTACAAATAGCACCGGGCAGCATATCATTACCGCCAAAAGGAAAATCCCTGCCAGTACATCCAATCCAGCAGTAAAAACCCCTCCCTCCAATAGAATTACATAACATAATCCGGCTGCACACATAGCCCACACGAACAGACATACTCCAATGCTGCGTCTGACCATACGCCTGCTGGCAGGAAGTTTCAGCATAGAAGTCCTGCACAGGCCGATCACTTTCCCCGTAAGGCTGGTTCTCCAGCCCCTTTTATTATATCGGCGGTCATTGACAAATATCCAGATTATAAATATCCCTACAAGCCAGCCAGCATATAACAGCATATAACGTTTGGGCGCATAAACATACCCATCCCTTATGTCATAAAAGTAGCTTCTCCCCATCCAATGTAACTCATGGATAAAAACCATCAAAGATATCCAAAACCCAAAAAGTACTATTAGCAGTGGAACAATCTTGATTTCGTACCAGATTTTTCCGGTAAACCTGCCTATAGCCGCATTTATTTCCCACCTCTCCTTACGGAAAAGATATCCCAGAAGAAGCATGGCCACCGCAAATATCGTGCTGGAAATCCACCTTAAATATGCTGCTTTTTCACGTTTGATACCCTCCTGCAGTTCATACCACTGATTATTGTTGTAAGAAATCCTGTTGGAATCCTTCTCATAGCCATTCCTGATAAAAATACCCGGCATCCTGGCCGCAGCAATATAGACCCGGGAATCTTTTATTACTTCATCCGCCTCAAAATTCTTATACCCGGGAACGTACCACTGGCTCTCCTCCCTGTAAAAACCATCTCCATATACATTGATTTCAAACCCGTCTTTCCACATCCGTACTTTTTCCCCGTCAAAATACAACAAATAATTGTATCCTTCCGGCATAACAAAACTTTTCCCCTCTATCTCATAACGGTATCCTGCGGCGCCTTCGTCAAACCCTAAATTTTCTTCATTGGTATATAGAATCTCCCCTGATTTTTCTACACGGTACAATATATTTCTATTTCCCTTAAGAGCTTTATGTTAGCCCTCCGCCCTCTTCTTATCCATATAAAAGCCATACTCATCGTTATAGCGGTAGTAGTAATTATCATGAAAACCATAATAGTCATTATAATAACCCTCATAATAATCTTCGTAGTAGTCTTCGTCATATTCATCCCAGTCATATTCGTCCCATACTTCATACTCCATATCCCAGTCGGAACCTTCTGAATCTATACCCTCTGTCCGTTCCAAAGATTCCGTTTCATAGGCATATGTTCCTTCCTTAATGCGGCCTTCTATTTCCTCTTCAGCAGATTCCGCCTTCGTCTCCTCTGGTTTTCCTGACGTATCTCCATTATCCGCTGATATTTTACCCTCGTTTTCATCCTCCTCTGCTATGGACATGGACAAAAAGATATCCAGATAATCGGATATACTCTCCCGGAATCCACCCATATTCTGATAATCCTCTTCCAACACACCCCTGGCCCTTTCCATGAAATTATCATAGCAGGAAATTTCACAAAAAAGCACCACCAAATTCATACCCAACATAACTGCCCCTGTAAACAGGGAGATGAAACCTATCAATGCCCTACTTTTTTTCAATTTTGTATCCAATGCCCCACACCACCTTTAAATATTCCGGTTCTTTCGGATTGTACTCAATTTTTTCCCTTATTCTCCGGATATGAACCATAACTGTATTTTCTGCTGCATAAGCGTCTTCATTCCATACGCGCCGGTAAATTTCTTCCGCTGGGAAAACCCTGCCCAGATTGCACATAAGCAAATCCACAATTTTCGTTTCTGTGGCTGTCAGCCTTACCGGCTCACCATCCGTATACAGAACCCGCTCTTCTTTGTTATAACAAAGCTTTCCATTTACAACATTGGCAGTGGAGACGGATGTATGGATATCCCCCAGGCTCGTGTACCGGCGAAGATGGCTTTTGACTCTGGCCACCAGTTCTGCCGGATTATACGGTTTTGCCACATAGTCATCCGCCCCCATAGACAGGCCCAGTATTTTGTCCGTATCTTCGCTTTTCGCACTCAGGACAATAATCGGGATATTCTTTATTTCCCGGATTTTCATCACCGCCGACAGGCCGTCCAGTTTTGGCATCATCACATCCATAATAATAAGCTGTACCTGCTGTGCCACCATTTCCAACGCCTGCATCCCGTCATACGCCTTCAAAACCTTATACCCTTCTTTTTCCAGCAACAACGCAATCGCCCTGACAATCTCCCTGTCATCGTCCACTACCAATACGCATTCTTTCATAATAAATTCCTTTCTCCGCTTAAGCTTGCTTTTATTTTATAGAGGATTTCTTACAGCCTCGTTAACCTATTTCTTACAAAATATTTAAGATTGTCTCATTTTACAGCATTCTCATTTTTATTTCAATTTATAGAACCTTATAAACTATACCGTAAACTTTTATTGATATTAATTGAAGTTTACGGTATAATATCATTACAAAGCTACAAAATATCTTTTAACATATGTATGCGGCTAAATATTAGCATTGCAAAAGCTAATTTTTGCTCGCTGTCACAAATCCTCAGACAGGGAAGGAGCATTACGGCTAAAATGATTAAACGAGAATTATACATGAAAAAAATACGTCCTTTTATGAATCAGGATATCATAAAAGTTCTAACCGGAATAAGGCGATGTGGGAAATCAGTCATGCTGGAATTAATCAAACAGGAGTTTTTTGCGCAGGGCATACAGGAATCCCAATGCCTGACTGCCAACTTCGAGTCGAAAATGATTGCCTGGGTTGGCTCTGTGGATGCAGCCTATCAGCATATCACAGAATTTGCACATGCAAATAGAGAGGATAAAATATATCTCCTTTTTGATGAAATACAAGAACTTCCCGGCTGGGAAAAGTTAGTGAATGCCTGTATGATTGATTTTAATGCGGATATTTACATCACAGGCTCAAATGCCAAATTGTTGTCCGGAGAATTGGCAACCTATCTGGCAGGAAGATATGTCGAGATAAATATATACCCTTTTTCCTTTCAGGAAGTTATGCTAATCGAAAAAGATAAGCCCGCCAAAGACGTTTTCCAGTCCTATCTTATCAAAGGGGGGATGCCATTTTTATACCAATTCCCCTCGGACGAATATAGCACAAAACAATACTTACAGGATATTTATCATTCCATAATTCTAAAAGATATTGCTGAAAGAAATAAAATCCGCGATTTGGAACTGCTGCAGCGTATCCTGCTTTATTTCCTTTCCAATATGGGCCATACTTTTTCAGCAGCAAATATTGTGAAATACTTAAAAAATGAAAAGCGTACATTATCCAACGAAACAATCTACAACTATATAAATTATGCCACTTCAGCCTGCCTGATTCATCTATCCCCCCGGGAAGATGTGATGGGGAAGAAACTCCTTCAATTTCAGGAAAAAATATATTTGACAGACCATGGCATGCGGGAAGCAATCTACGGAAATAATCTCAGAGATATACAGCAGACCCTGGAAAATATTGTGTATATGGAACTGCTTCGCCGGGGATATCAAGTATTCATTGGAAAGTGCGGCGAGCGGGAAGTTGATTTCGTTGCCATTAACGCCGCCGACCGGCTATATATACAAGTAACCTATTTATTGGCCAGCAAGGAAACAATAGAACGGGAATTTTTACCCTTGGAAAAAATCCCCGATAACTATCCTAAATATGTAATATCTATGGATGAAATAGACTTTAGCAAAAACGGTATTCGCCATAAAAATATTACAGACTGGCTCTTAAACCCAATGCCACTGCATGGCTAATCACATGCAGCAACTCACCAGCCTTCCATTAGAAGCTCATTGCCCCCGGAAATAAAATCTATCATCCGGCAGCTTCCCTCCTACGGATTTGGGATTCTGTTCCATTAACACCTGTAGATATCCCGACAGTTTTTCCTTCATTTCCTCCCCATCTATAAAAACTATCTTGCAGTAGGGCAGGGCTTCCTTGGCCACGGCCGCCGGAACTATATCATATTTTTCAATTAATCCGGCCGCCTCATCTATATTTCCATTGACATAATCCACCGATTCCCTGTAAGATCTCATGAACTTTTCCACAACTTCCGGATTCCCCTCTACGAATTCTTTCCTGGCCACGATTACCCCGGTAATCATAGCGCCGGAATTTTCTTTTCCCTCCTGAAGCATATCCCATTGCTCCGTTAAATCGAGGGCAACGCGGATGCTATCGTTTTTCATCCGCGCTGCAGCAACGAACGGCTGAGGCAGCAAAGCGGCTGCCCCTTGCGCCTGTCCGCTCAATAACGATGCCACACATTCCGAATGTTCCGATTTCCATTCCACCGTCACATCCTTTTCCCTGTCCATTCCACTGGCTTCAAGAATATAATTCAGAGCATACTCCGGAGTTGCCCCTTTCCCGCTGGCATAAATTGTCTTCCCTTTCAGGTCGCCCACCGACTGTATGGAATCATCCGTATCCACTATGTATAAAACCCCCAGGGTATTAATCGCCAATACCTGAATCCGGCCCTCTGTGTTATTGTAAAGCACGGAAGCAATGTTCGCCGGGACTGCCGCAATATCCACCTCACCCTGCACCAGCTTCGGCGTCACTTCATCGATGGAAGCATAGATTGCAAAATTATAAGGCATACTGTCTTCCTCCATCATCTGCACCATCCCCATGGCCGTAGGGCCTTTCAGCGCGGCAACCCTTACCTCCTCCATTTCTTCTTTTTTCCCGCATCCTCCAAGCAAGAATGCCAGCAAAAGAAGAGAAAGCGCAGCGACAGATTTCTCTCCAATCCTTTTCATAAACTTTTTCATAATCTTCCTCATGCCTTTCTTATCCATTTGCTCTATTGTGAAATCACAACGTAACAATTCAGTCCATAAACTGTTACATCACAAATCATCCCAATCCCTTTTCAACTTGCACTCCACAGCCGACTTTATCAGACTGACCGTGCCATCCACCCCGAATTCGCTGCTGTCGATCAGCATGTCCTTTCCTTCCTTCTGATCCCAGTTGTTATCCGTGAAGTATTCGTAATAATTCCTCCTCGTCTTATCCATATGTTTGATGGCCCGTTCGGCCTCATCTTTTGTAAAATTGTACCGCTTCATTACCGTTTCCAGGCGGAGGCTGTACGGCGCATAGATAAATACTTTCAATACTTCGTGCCTGTTCCTCAGGACATAGTCCGCCCCTCTTCCTACAAACACACAGGATTCCTCGCTCTTCACAATAGAGCGGATAATTTCCGCCTGGGCTCTGTAAATTTTATCGTTAGGGTTCTCCTGTACAAAATCAAGCCCTGCCCTGAATTTCAGGATTCTTCCTACCAGCTTTTCATCGGCATTCCCTACGGTCTTCCAGTCCAGGCCGCTTTCCTTTGCCGCCATTTCAATCAAATTCCTGTCATAAAACTTAATCCCCAGTTCCCTTGCCAGGTTCTCCCCGATTAACCGCCCGTTGCTTCCAAAGCTTCTTCCGATTGTCACCACTATCTGTCTGTTCATTCTTCCCCCATTTCTGCGCTGCTTTTGTGCCCCGGCCCTGCCGGGGCTTTGCGCATTGCAAGTTTGCGGATGCAGCGCCGACACAAACCTGTTCCCTCCATTTCCCTTTGTCATCTTTCGCAATCTCCCCCGCAACAGTCAAATACCCAGCTGCAAGCAACGGAGTATCAAACTTGCAGCACTGCCAAACAGCGGGGGATTCGGCCCTCGCGGCAGTCTTGCCCGCGGGAATAACATGTAAAATCCTTACTTATAATATAACATTTCGAATATGGGCACGCAACCATTTATATTACATGCCGCAGTCATATAATAAGACAACAGCGGCGCTGGCATGCTGCCTGCCAACGCCGCTACCTGCTAAATTTTACAAATAGATGACATTTCTTAATCACCGCAAAGAAATGTACCCTTCCAGTTCATCCCTGATTTCGCCTGCCGTCATAGTTTCGGCCTGCCATAAAGCGCTGTTGCTTCCTGTCGGATAGATGAGGAAATTATCTTTCCGATCCTTATCTACCACAAAGAGGAGTGTATACTCCAAGTCCTCACCGGACTTCATTTCCCGATAAAAGAAATGGTTACGGTTATCTTTCTGCGTATTCACCGCCTTATCAAAATAAACCGCACTGTCATTCATTTGCAGAAAATAATTTTCTTCCGGCACCGCTTCATAAAAATCTTCCGCCCAAGTCAGAATGCCCTCCGCATTCGTCGTCACATACTGCAGCGTAAAATCCATAGGAAAATCCGAATCCGTATCATCATAGCAATGCACCCTTACATCCACCCGGAGAATTTCCTGTTCAGCCCGAGTCTCCTCCAAAAGTTCTCCATTTTTATCATAGTGCATCCTTGCATAAGGGCGTAAGCTGCCATCCCCATTCAGCCAGCCGTCAAACCTTTCGAATTCAAAGAAGTCCTCTTTCGCAAAACCTTCAATGCTATTTAGAAATTCATAATTTGTGATTGTATAGCTGCATGTCTTATCATAGTTATATATTTCCTCTCCTATGCCCGCTATTTTCCCTTCCGGTATACCTAATGCCATGAGGGCATCCCAATTCTTCTGGCCTTCCAATGCATAAAGCGCGGCCTCGCTTTCCTTCTGCTCCCTGAGCGCCTTTTCCTCTTCTGTTTCAAAATGGCCTTCCCCGGTTCTTTCCACTGTCAGGGAATCCGCGAATTTCAGAAGTTCATTTTTCTCAACCTTATAACCGGCTATTATATTCAGCACATATCCTTCACTTTCATTAAACAGGAAAATATACGTATGTGATTGATATTTTTTTGCTTCCTGAAAAGTAATAATGTCAGCCGGCATCCCGCTCAATTCTGTATGTTCTACCTTTTCTACCCCATTTACCGTAATTTCGTTATTGATTTTTTCCAATTCCGCCATAGTATAAATGGGCATGATAGTAATCCACTTATCATCCGCAGAACGATATTGGCCATGACTGTCATCCGCAAACCCTTGCGGCAGATATCCTGGCGTCACCTTATATTCACCCGGCACCAGATCATAATTCAGCTGGAATTCATATGTGATATTGCTGCCCTCCCGATGTTCTATTTTCTGGAAATAAGTAACCGCTGCATAAACAGCAGAAGGTATCAAAATAACCAGCACCAGTACCGCCGCAGCGCCTATCCAATTCTTATATGTCCGATTCCCTCTTTTCATTTGCCGTATCTCCCCCTTCCTGCCTTTCACTTGCTTTATCTCCCCTTTTCGGATTTGTTCATAGGCTGCCTGCAATCTGTCTTCCACAACCTGGGGAATCATCTCTTCTCTATTTTTTTTCATATTCTTCCTCCTCGTACCTGCTGGTTGTCCATTTCATTGCGCAGTGCCTCACGTCCGCGTTTCAGGCGGCTTAACACAGTATTTTCCTTCATATTCATATAAGCTGCAATTTCCTTCGCCTTCATCCCATAAACATAATATAAAGTAAAAATACTACGGTCCTGCTCCCCCAAAGGTTCTACTAATTCCTGGAATTCCAGCATCTCCCCCCGGGAATTCTTACCCGCCTCTTCCGGCATTTCCTCTACCGGAACATATCGCTTTTGTTTTCTGAGAATGTCTTTACAATTGTTAATCAAAATACGAATCATCCATGTTTTGAAATAGGCATTTTGTTTTAGGGAGCCAATTCTTTCATAGCATTTTAACACCGTCTCTGCCATAGCATCCGCCACATCCTCCTGGCTGTACAAAAAGCCTCTGGCAACTTTATACATGCTCTGCTTGTTTGCTTCCATCAATGCTATGAAGGCTTCGGCATCACCCTTTTTTGCCTTTTTTACAAGAAGTTCCACTTGTTTTATCTCCTTTTGCCATATAATGTTTTTTCTACTTTTTATCAATTATCTACTTTACTTTTCATTTTGTATCATCATTTATGGTCTTAGTGTGAAAATAGATTTTTCATACGGCGATTTGTGTCTGCGCATTGCTTGCCACAAAATCGCTTATGCGCAAAAGCAGCGCAGAAATGAGGATTTTTATGTGAAAATATCCGGATTTTTTCACCTCTGCTTATTAGACATATAATCACATAAAAAAATTGCATGAAAACAGCGAAACCTAAAACGGATGAAATAAGATATGGCTATGAATCATGTTTATGGAAAATATTTTGGCGGAAGGAGATGAGCATATATGAATACGAAGGGCATAGCAAAGCCAATTACAGATGCCCTCAGCGGTACATCACATAATCTCTCATTTCCCTAAGGAATCCCGCCGCTTCCAACGCTTCCTTTCCCTTTTCCGAATACTCTTTCACCACAATACGTTTTACCCCCGGAAAAATTTTCCCGCGCTTATATGCATCTGCAAATGCTTTGATGCAGCCCGCACATACATCATCGTCCTCCTCCAGCAAACGCAATGTCTTGCCTTGGCGTTCCATTGTGGCCACAGGTATTCCTCCCAGGCATGCCACTGCATTGCCAGGTATATTTAAAAAGCTTCTCCCTTCCTTATGGGGCAGCACTTTTCCCCAGCACTGGGCCGGGTCTGCCGCATTTATCCACATTAACTTTTCCTCCGGCCTCTGCAGGCTCTTCGTAACGGACGCATAGTCTTTTCCCCGGATAAACTGTGCGCCGGACATGCCTTCCACAAAATACCCCCGCCGCGCCTGCCCGGTATATTCCCATATGCGCAAGACGGATAAAGCCTCCTGCCATGAGAGGCCGCAGGCCGCCGCCGTTTCCTTGCTTACAATCAGGAAACGGTCAAAACAGTGCTCCAGCTTTTCCTCCGTCTTTTTTTCTTTTAACGGCCTTACCACATCCCACCGCCCGGCGCGCAATGCTTTTACCCGCATGTTGACCCGCTGCCTGGCCGAAGCTTTTTTCGTCTTTTCCTTATCCTGCCACTGCCTTACCGGAATGAAGCTGTCCGCGTATACCAAGCCTTTTTCCAACAGGGAAAGCAAAGTATCAAAAGGCGATTCATCCGGAAGCAGTCCGTTTAAAGACTGCAGAAAGCTGGCTCCCCTCTTTAAAAGGGCTTCATAAATAATCCGCTCCTTTTCCGTCAGTTTCTTTTCCTCTTGGTTTTCGCCCAAATCTTTTTCCCAATCAATATCTTCCTGCGCATCGAAACGTAACTCGCCTTTCGCTTCCATATGCCAAAACAATTCTCCTTCCGCCAGGAAAGCATCCAGCATCGTTTCCCTGTAATTTTTCACCCGAACGGGCAGCAAGATATTTTCCCAGCAGGAAACGGGAAAGGACAGGCCTGCATACAGCTTTAATGTTTCCCGCAAAAATTCTTCGCCGGGAACGCCTGACTCCACCCGGGAAAGCAGCAGCGCTGCGTAGGCTTCCCCCGGGCATGTTCCCATCTCCTCCCTGCGTTTTTTCAGCGTCCTTATCCTGGCACGGCGATACAGCATCCCATGATAATACTTATCCTCCTGCTTCACCGCCTCTTCCCTGCAGCACAGTTCTTCCAGGATTTTCTCCGCCATATCCGCCGGCCATCCGTAACGTTCTGCCACCTGAACGGCATCCGCGCCGCCCCTGTAACGCAGCATACGCCTTACAATGTGAAGCCGCTCTTCCCTATAAGAGCCTTCTTCTCCTGCTTCCCCATTTTCCCCGGAATGTATCTTTCCGCTGCCCTGTACTTCTTCCGCTCCCAACGCCGCCGCATACTCTTCCTCCTGCTCCGCAGCAATCCATAACCCTTGCTCCAAATAGACAGCCCGCCCTTCCCGCGCCAGCCTATCCAGCCACTCCGGAGGGATATCCAGTTCACCGGCTGCCAAATCCCCTTCCGTCATCAGCAAGGAATGCAATTGCTTTTCGTCCTCCGGCAGCTTATTCCTTTCCTGTATTCCTATCAGTTCCCGGCTGTCCGGACGAAGCAGTTCTTCTTCCGGTATATTTTTTCCGGCCGTTCCGTACAACAATTGATTGTTTCTTGTGCGGCGCAGACCTTTTCCACGCCTTAACTCCTCTTCCACCGCGTTATGAATCCCCCGGGGAGTAGGCGCATAATCATACATTACTGCCGCCTCCTGCCCCCATTGCAGCGGCAAAGACATAGGCGATGGGGTTTCGCTGTAAACTTCCCTTACCGTTATCCGCCCGGAACGGATATCGTTCAAAAGTTCTTTCACCCCTTCCCCATCCCAAAGTTCCTGCATGCATTCCCGCCTCGTTTCCCTAATCAGAGGGTGTTCCTTCTTTCTCACCACCTGTTCCAGCAGTTCTGCGCTCCTTAACCGCTGCATCCAAAGAGGCTGACGGCCGTTTTTTCTCACGCCCATCATCAGTGCCCGGCCGCTGTTATAACGGAAAGCCATATTAAAAAGCGGGGTGGCCGGAAGCATGATTTCCAGCTGCCTGATGCATTCTTCCGGATCTATCCGCTGCAAAATCCCCTCCGGCAATGCCCCATCCCCATAGGAATATAAAAGAAATCCGTCCTCTTCATCCACATTCCCAACTTCTTCCCCCAATAGTTCCCCGGCTTCTTTTGCCGCCAGCAGGGAAAGCGGCGCATTGATTCGCTTTCCGAAAACCGAATGCACCATCAGCTGATAATTACCCGATGAATCCTTAAAGTGTTCCACGATTATCGTCCTGTCATCCGGCAGTCCGCCTACCGCCTTTATCTGCCGCTCCAGATAACCGGATGCCAGTTTCACCGCCGCTTCGTCCAACCCTAAATTCTGCAGGGCTTCAGGAAGTTTCTTATCCTCATAGGCTTCCTGTAAGGTGCGGAAAATCCGCCCAAAAGCCTCTCCTGTCCGTTTGCCCCTCCCCTTCAATTCCCCTTTCCAAAAAGGCAGCCTGGCGCCCTCCGTCTGCGCCTGGGTCACGGTCACCGTATCCCGGCTGATATTTACTATTCTCCATGCGAAGGAACCAAGAATAAAACGATCCCCCTTCTGAGACTCATAGACAAATTCTTCATCCATTTCCCCCAGTTTGATTCCATCCTCCGTCTTTACTGAATAAAGGCCCTTATCCGGGATAGTTCCCCCTGCGGAAATGGCTAACATCCTGCTGTAGCCGTCCCCCTCCACCCTTTCATGGATTCTGTCATATAATACTCTGGGGCGCGCCGGAACATCCCGCTCATGCTCATAATCCCCGGCCAGCATTTCCAGCACCGATTTCACATCTGCCTTCGTTATATTCCTAAAAGGCCATGCCCTGGGAAGGATATCCATCACCTCATCCAATTCATAGCTTTTAAATGCTGCCATGGACACCAAATGCTGAGCCAGCACATCCAGGCATTCAGAAGGCGGATTCAAATGTTCCACCCCGCCTTCCCTGGCCAGCTGCGCCGTCATTCCGCAGGAAACACATTCTGCCGCTGTCCTGGGGAATAAATACATTACGCTCACCCGGCCCGGATTGTGTCCGGCACGGCCCAGCCGCTGCATCGTGCCGGAAACCGTACGGGGGCATCCCACCTGCAATACCTGGTCGATTTCCCCAACATCAATCCCTAATTCCATGGAGGAAGTAGCACACAACAGCCTAAGCTTCCCATCCCGCAGCGACAGTTCCGTTTCCATCCTCTGCTCCTTGGACAGGCTGCCATGATGCACTCTAGCAAAACCTTCCCCTCCCAGGATATTCACATAATATGCCAGCTTTTCGGCATATCTTCTCCCCTCCACAAAGGCAATCACACTGCGGCTCCCCTGGCAATATTTATACACCAACGAGCCCAATTCTTCCCATATCGGGTCTTTCCTGCCCCCCTTCGAAGCATCCGCATAGGGGCTGAGAATATCCAGCCGGACCTTTTTCGTCATCTTAGGGGCGGCAATAAAAACCTTTTCCGGCGCCAGATATTCCGCCGCCCTTTCCAAAGGTTCTATGGTTGCCGACAGGCCGATGCGCTGCAGGGGCTGCCCGCACAGCTTGTCCAGCCGTGCCAGGGAAAGCATCAAATGGGCTCCTCTTTTCGTATCAATCAGGGCATGCAGTTCGTCCAAAATTACCGCCTTTGCCGTGGCCAGTACATTTTGCCCGGTTTTGCTGGTGAGCATCAGATATAGGGATTCCGGCGTTATAATCAAAATATGGGGCGGATGCTTTATCATCCGCTGCCTGTCTCGCTGAGCAGTATCCCCGGTACGTATTCCTACTTGAATATGCTCTTCCATCCCTATCCCCGCCAACGGGCGCCTTAAGTTTTCCCTGATATCCGCCGCCAGGGATTTTAACGGAGACACATATATTAGTTGTAATTCCTGTTTCAACGTGCCTTCCCTTACCTGCTTCCCCAGCCGGTCAATAAAGACAAGAAAGGCCGAAAGGGTCTTCCCCGTTCCCGTGGGGGCGGACACTAATACATGTTTTTCTTCTGCGATGAATGGCCAGGCCTCCTTCTGCACCGGCGTGGGTTCCCCCAGCTTTTCTTCAAACCACCGCTGTACTTCTGCCTCAAACAGCTGCAATACATCTTCCATATCCATCCCCATTTCTTCACGGCTTTTGTGAATTGGCTTTGCTAAGGTTTTTTGAATGATGAAGTTTGCGGACGCCGTGCAAACACAAACTTTGTATCGAAAATTTATCCGCTTTATTTTATCTTACTTACCCCTTTACGTAAAGCGGACTTACGGCAAGTGCAAAGTCCTGGGCTGAACTGTTAC
>BLLT01000046.1 GCA_011958945.1 Lachnospiraceae bacterium
AAAAGAATTGGCCCAGCGGCCAATTCCAAAGAATGCTTCGCATTCTTTCTTGGCGGCTTACAACATTGTGGCGTAATTTCCTATAAGGTAAAAAAGAATGCTTCGCATTCTCTGCAAGTTCACTAAGCGAACTTGTGAATTCATGCGTCTTGCGACGCAGTTTTCTATACGGTAAAAAAAGACAATGGAAACAATCCCATTGTCTTATAAGCTGAATTTAAGAACCGGCTTTTAGCCTGTCCATTATTCTTGATAGCACCGGACTATACCCTGGAGAGGTACTCCCCTGTCCTGGTGTCGATTTTGATTACATCTCCCTGGTTTACAAACAAAGGAACATACACTGTAGCGCCTGTTTCCACAACGGCAGGTTTGCTTGCCCCTGTAGCCGTATCGCCCTTAAACCCAGGCTCGGTCTCTGTAATCTCCAGTTCTACAAACAGCGGCGGTTCGATAGCAAATACGCTTCCGTTATGGGAGCATACCTTTACCATTTCATTTTCCTTCACAAATTTAAGAGTATCGCCAATCGCATCTGCATTCAGTGCAATCTGCTCATAGTTCTCCATATCCATAAAGTTGAATAAATCACCGTCTGAGTATAAATACTGCATATCTTTTCTATCAATACGTGCTTGCGGACATTTCTCAGTAGGACGGAATGTTTTTTCTATTACGCCGCCGCTTTTTACATTTTTCAGCTTAGTCCTGACAAATGCTGCCCCTTTACCCGGTTTTACATGCTGGAACTCAATAATCTGGTAAATATTATTATCTAATTCAATAGTAATACCATTTCTGAAATCGCCTGCAGAAATCATAAAAAATCCTCCTCAAATTGTCACGTTATAATTCTTTTCTAGTTTATACTAAAAATGCACAGATTTCAACTATTTTTTCAAACAAAAATCAATTGCCTCCAAATATCCTTCCAAACCGTGCCCATATATCTGTTTATCGCATGCCGGTGCGGTCACGGATACTTTACGGAATTCCTCCCTGTTCATAATATCAGAAATATGAATTTCCACCTTGGGCACCGTTATGCTGGACAGGGCATCCCTTATCGCATAACTGTAATGTGTATATGCCCCAGGGTTAATCACTATCCCCTCCGTACCGTCAAAATAAGAATCCTGAATGCGGTCGATAATCGCACCTTCGTGGTTGCTCTGGAACACCTCTATGGTGCTTCCCGTCTGCTCCCCCTTCTCCCCTATCATTTTCAGCAAATAATCATAGTCCTGGGTTCCATACACACTCTTTTCCCGAATCCCCAAAAAATTAAGGTTCGGCCCGTTAATAACTAATATTTTCATCCTAACTCCCATGCCTTTCTCAATCTGCGATATTTATGTCTGTAAATGCCATTCCAACATTTTCTAGACAAAACCCTATGTAGCAATGCCTATATTCTGCAAAATTTCATCCGCAATCTCATCCACAATTTTCCCATCCACGTCTATAATGATATCTGCGGCGCTTTCGTATACAGGCGCTCTCTGTTCCAGCAGGCTGCGCACCTTTTCTTCCCTGTCCTCCCCCTGTAAAAGCGGCCTGGATGTATCCGCCTCCAGCCGTTCGCACACCGTCAGGGGCTTTACCCTGAGATAGACTACCCATCCCAGCTTCTTTAACAATTCCCTGTTGCAGTCACGCATGGGCAGTCCGCCCCCCACCGATATAATCCGGCCCTTAGGCTCTTCCAACAGCTTTTCCAGGCACTGCGTCTCCATGTTCCGAAACTCTTCTTCGCCGAAACGCCCAAAAATCTCCGATATGCTCATTCGATAAAGACGTTCTATTTTTTTATCCGTATCCGTCAGCGTACGGCGCAGCCGGTAAGACAGCCGAATCCCCACACTGGTCTTCCCGCTTCCCATAAAACCAATCAAAATGATATTTTTCATCTTAACAGCCATACCCTTCTCTCAACCTGCGTACTTTCTTTTATGTTATTTCGTTTGTGTTATTTCGTTTGCGCTATTCCGTTTATGTTATTTCATTTATATTTTATATTCAAATCTCCATAGCTTTCAGGAGCACGCCATACAGCGCCTGGATATCTTCTTCCTCCACTCCTATCCCATTCCAAAGTTCATAGGCTTCAACGCCCTGATACAACAGCATTTTCAGCCCGTGAAAGGCCTGTCCCCCCGCTTCCCTTACCAAACTCATAAACTTGGTGCAAAATGGCCGGTAAATCAAATCAAAGCCCGTATGTATCCTTTCGTAAAACTCCCGGTCTAAAATAACTGCCTTTTCCGTATCCGGGTACAGCCCTACGCTGGTGGCCTGAATCGCCAGGTATTTTCGGTCCGTTCCTAATTTTTTATAATCCTCTGTACACATGGCCGAAGCGCACTGGGTATGGAAAATACGGTTTACTTCTTCCTCCACCGCTTTGGCCTTTTCCACAGTCCGGTTCAGGATATATACCTTTTTTGCCCCCTTGGATGCGCATAAAAAGGCTGCCGCCCGGGCCGCGCCCCCTGCCCCCAGAACCAGGATTTCCTCCCCTTCCAGGCGTATCCCCTCACTGCACATGGCGCAGTACAGCCCTGTAATATCCGTATTATAGCCTTTATAGCCGTTCTTTGTCCTGACAAGTGTATTGACCGCCCCGATTTTTTCGGCCATATCATCTATGCCGTCCAGATACTCTATGACCTCGCTTTTATAGGGCACCGTCACATTCAGCCCCAGCACATTCAGCGCGAAAGCCCCCTTCACCGCCTGCCCAACCTGCCCTTTTTCCACATGGAAAGGTACATAAACCAGGTTTCTACCTTCCTGTTTTGCCAACGTATTATGTATCGCCGGCGACATCGTATGCTCCACCGGATTACCTATCAATCCGCACAGCCTCGTATGCCCGTCTATCTCCTGCATGACATCCTCCTCCTTTTGCCGGAATATTCTCGAAGTTCTTTTTTTGCCAGTCCTCAAATCTCTCATTTTCTCCTGCGCATATAAAAAAACAATACTATCTTCTCCAAAACCCTTTTCAGCACAATCTGTATCTCTTCCTTAGGATGAATTGGCTTCACGAGAAAAGTCCGTATTCCCGCCTTCTTCGCCCCCCATATATCCGTAAACAGCTGGTCTCCCACAAATAAAGTATTCTCCTCATATGTGCCAAGCCTTTCCATGGCCCTCCGGTAATTTTTCACAGCCGGTTTGCCCGCTTTGAAAATATATTCCGCACCTACCGCTTCGCTAAATGACTTAACCCTCGGTTCTTTATTGTTGGACAAAAGCATACAGCCATACCCCAGTTCTTTCAGCCTGCAAAAAAAATCCCTGCTCCTGCCATCCGCCGGCGCCCCGTGTGGCACCAATGTATTATCAATGTCAAAAATAATCCCTCTGTACCCCTCCGCGTATAATTCCTCAAAATCAATTCCGTATGTGGAATCCACATAGGCATCGGGATAAAATCTATGTAGCATAAATTCTCCTTACATGCAAAAGCCTTGCCCGGCACTTAGGCCGGGAAAGCTTTTAATATCCAAACCCTGTCAATTGTTATCCAGTACTTTTTTCAGTTCATCCATGAAAGTATTGATATCCTTGAACTCCCTGTACACAGATGCAAACCTGACATAAGCCACTGCATCCATATCCTTCAGCTTATTCATTACCAGTTCGCCGATGTCCTGGGTGGATATCTCTTTTTCTTCCAGCTTAAAGATTTCCGTCTCCACTTCCTCCACCAGCTTCTCTATCTGCGCCGCACTCACAGGCCGCTTATGGCACGCCCGCAGCACACCCGCCTCAATCTTCATGCGGTCATAGGTTTCCCGGTTATTATCCTTCTTAATGACAATCAAAGGAATCGTTTCAATCTTCTCATAAGTGGTAAATCTTTTATCACATTCATCGCATACACGCCTGCGCCTGATGGAATTATTTTCTTCCGCCGGCCTGGAATCAATTACCCTAGTATTATCGTGACCGCAAAAAGGACATTTCATAGTAGCTTCCTCCTGTAATTTTATATACCTAAATTGTATCAAATTATCGGGGAAGGGGCAACAAAAGATTCTACACTGTCAAATAATTCTTCATAACCCGAAGCGCGTTTTTTTCCAGACGGGAAACCTGGGCCTGGGAAATGCCTATGATGTCGGCCACTTCCATCTGCGTCTTCCCTTCAAAAAAACGCAGGGTAATGATTTCATGCTCCCGCTCGTCCAGCCGCTTCATCGCCTCGCTCAAAGAAAGGTGCTCCACCCATGTTTCTTCCCTGTTCTTTTTATCGCTAATCTGATCCATCACATAAAGGGTATCGCCCCCATCGGTGAAAATAGGCTCATAAAGGCTCATAGGATTCTGTATCGCATCCAGTGCATAGACAATATCCTCTTTGGATATACCGATTTCCGTAGCGATTTCATTAATGGTAGGCTCCTTTAAATTCCTGCGCGTCAAGTTTTCTTTCGCATAAATCGCTTTATATGCGGTATCCTTTAAGGAACGGCTGACCCTGATAGAATTGTTATCCCTTAGGAAACGGCGGATTTCCCCTATAATCATAGGAACCGCATAGGTAGAAAATTTTACGTTCAGGGAAGAATCAAAATTATCGATTGCCTTAATCAGGCCGATGCACCCGATTTGGAATAAATCGTCCACATTCTCATTGCTGGATGAAAAGCGTTTGATCACGCTTAAAACAAGGCGGAGATTCCCTTCGATATATTGCTCCCTGGCATCCTTATCCCCCTCTTCTATCCTGGAAAATAATTCCTCTTTTTCTGCATTTTTTAACAGCGGCAGTTTCGACGTATTTACCCCGCATATCTCAACCTTTCCCTGTGCCATCTTATGCCTCCTGCTTTTTAGATGCCCCATATTACATGGACACCTTTTTTGGCTTCTTTGTTATTTAAAATGATTTACACAAAGGGGTAAAATTATACATCGTCATTCCAAAACAATGGAATCAATTCTTTGTCCGTGTGCATATTCTATTATAAATGGAAGCAGGAAGAAGCATCGATATGCTCTTTTCAGAATTGAAATGCAAAGAAGTGATTAATCTAAAAGACTGCAGATGCCTCGGCAAAATCGGCGATCTGGAATTCGATGAATGCTCCGGGCAGATATGTAAAGTGATCATACCCGGCAAAAATAAATTTTCCAATTTATTCAGCTGCGAACCTGAATATGTCATCCCCTTTAATCATATCAAAAAGATTGGTCCGGATATCATTATCGTAGACATTTGCTGTTAAAAGCATAGCCTCCCCGAATCATGCACAAAGAGATTTGGGGAGGCTGATTAAGCCGGAAGGGGAGGAAGTTCATTCCTCCCTCACCATCTCCTTCTTCAAACGCTTCATAATTTTCTTCTCCAGCCTGGAAATATAGGACTGGGAAATCCCCAGAAGAGTAGCCACTTCTTTTTGGGTCATTTCCTGGCCATCGGGTGTGCCCAGGCCAAACCTGAGGTTGATAATCGTTTTTTCTCTGTCCGATAATTTATCGATAGCCTTTAATAAAAGCTTTCTTTCCACTTCGTTTTCTATATCGCGGTAAATAATGTCCTCATCGGTTCCCAAGATATCCGAAAGTAAAAGTTCATTTCCATCCCAGTCCACATTCAAAGGCTCATCTATGGACACTTCCAGCTTCGTCTTATTATTTCTCCTTAAGTACATTAAGATTTCATTCTCAATGCATCTGGAAGCATATGTTGCCAGTTTAATATTTTTTCCCGGGTTAAAAGTATTAATGGATTTTATCAGCCCTATCGTTCCTATGGATATCAAGTCCTCTACCCCCACGCCGGTATTATCGAATTTCTTCGCAATATAAACCACCAGGCGCAGATTGTGCTCTATTAGTATTGATTTCGCCTCGTCTTCATATTCTGTTCCGAGGTCACTGATGACTTCATTTTCTTTCTCAACCTCCAAGGGCGGCGGCAGCACTTCCGTTCCGCCTATGTAATGGATATCCCCCTGCTTTGCCATAAAAAAACCGGGTTCTTTTTTAATTATTTTAAATTGTATCTTTCCTGGTATCGCCACTTTAAATATCATATACATTCCTCATTTCTGCACGGTTTTTATAAAAGCCAAGTGCGCTTATTCCAGAGCCTGTGGATGCCGTGCGAACACAGGCCCCGGATTAAATCTTTTCCCATAAACCGTTACCATTATTTCATAACTGCTGCTTCCTGCCCGCCAGCCATCCCGTTGTACAAATCCGGGTGCAATATCATCTGGTATTTTCCGCTTGCCGACACCTTATTCTTACTGATGCCCACAATCACTTTCCGGCACCGCAAATCCTCTTCTCTGCCTTTAATAATAATCTCAGGTATTTCATAGCCTTCCATGATGCCATTCTCCTTGCCTACGCTGCGGTAAGGAATTATTTTCAGCTTTTCAGGTTTTTTTGCCCCTAACAGTTTATGGAAGCTTTCTTCCTCTACCACGAGGACAGGCCTGCCGCTAATGGGCTCGCGCAAGCTGTTCCCCGTATCTAACAGCGCATCCAGCTCGATTTCATTCTGACCGCCCCGCATCCTTACTTTATAAATATCCCCCCGACATTTTCTTCCCATCTGGGCCAGCCACCAGGATATTACATGGTATCCAACCATGCCGCCCCCCAATATGTACCATATTTTCTCCTGTTTTCCCCGAAAAACGGGCACTGTTGAAAATAGGAATTTCATGATTCCCCCGAAAGCAAATGCATATATGGATAAATATCCCGCCGCTTTTCCAATCAGTTCCATACTATTCAGCCGAAAAATGGCCGCCGTAGTAATAAGGCTGATGATCATCGGCCCGGCGAACCTTTTGATTGCCACCGGGATACCTGGTATGATAATCCAAAAAACAAACACCGATGCCCCTACCGCACTCCCTCCAATCAGCCGAAAGCGAGTGGCAGTACGCTTCATCGTCTTGGCTAAGAGTGTATATAAATACAGGTTCATAATAAAATTCATGGCAAAAAGGCTATCGATGTATATTTCATATATATTCTGTTCCCATCCCCCTGTCCGTCACCTCCCTTTGAGAATTATTATATAGGGTATTGTCCGCTTTTTTTGTCAAAGGAACGGAGTAGGGCGGTGTTATTGGACGCTGGATTCGACAAACAGGACTTGCGTAAAGCCCCGGAAAAGCCGGTTTACAAAGGCCGCGCAGAAATGGAGTATAATATGAACGCAAAAAAGACCACTATTGTTGACAGCGGTCTTTTGCTTTATTTATTCTTAATTATTCTTTCTTATTCTTATTTTTGCCTGCTTATTCTTATTTTTGCCTGCTCATCCTTAATGTCTTTGCAGAAAATCAGGAATTTTCAATGTTTTTTCTTCCACCGTGCTCCTGATATCGCCCGGTTTGTTGATGCCCGGAATATTCTTCAGGGGAGTACTGCCCGGATTTCCCGGCATAAGGGGTACTCCTGCGCCCCTGGCCCCTTTTCCCTGAAGCGAGGATGAAGGGATATATCCCGTTTTATATGTAGAGAAAGCCGAAGGTGCATTCGCCCCTCCATCTTCCAACCCCGTTGCTATAATGGTGATCGTACAGCTGTCCGACTTGTTGGCATCGTACATCGCACCAAAAATGATGTTCACCTCATCCCCGGCAAGGTTCTGAACATAATCCGCTGCATCCGCTGCATCCGCCAGCGTAATGTCTCCGGAAACATTGATAATAACATGGGTAGCGCCGGATATAGTGGTCTCTAACAACGGGCTTTCCACCGCCATCTTAACAGCTTCGCTTGCCTTGTCATCGCCTTTGCCGCTTCCGATACCGATATGGGCGATGCCCTTGTCCTTCATAACCGTCTGAACATCGGCAAAGTCGAGGTTGATTACTGCCGGAACATTAATCAAGTCGGTAATGCCCTGTACGGCCTGCTGCAATACTTCATCCGCTTTTTTCAGCGCATCAGGCATGGTTGTCCTTCTGTCAACGATTTCCAATAGCTTATCGTTTGGTATCACAATAAGCGTGTCCACATTATCTTTAATCTTCTCTATACCATTGAGGGCATTGGTCATACGGACCTTTGCCTCGAAACGGAAAGGCTTTGTCACCACCCCCACTGTGAGGATGCCCATTTCCTTCGCTATCTTAGCCACCACCGGCGCTGCACCCGTTCCTGTGCCGCCTCCCATACCGCATGTAACAAAAACCATATCCGAGCCTTTCAAGGCTGCGGTTATCTCCTCGCTGCTTTCCTCCGCAGCTTTTTCGCCGATTTCAGGCTTTGCCCCTGCTCCCAGCCCCTTGGTCAGCTTCTCGCCAATCTGGAGAAGCCTGGGCGCCTTGCACAGCTGTAACGCCTGCTTGTCCGTATTAATCCCAATAAATTCCACTCCATCTATACTTTCATCAATCATTCTATTTACAGCATTATTGCCTGCACCGCCGACCCCTACTACTATTATCTTTGCTGCAGCCTCAGCATCGTTTGTCTTAATTTCAAGCAAGGTACTTCCTCCTTCATTCAACCGTTTCAACTCATCTCACTCATAATGCGGCGTCAAATCCCTGGGAATCTATGACTCTGCCCAAACTTGCCGGCCGAAAATCTTTTAATCTCCAACTTGACTCCTACATGTTATCATATAATTATTTTTCCAAATTAGCAACCTATTTTTCGTTTTTTTCGCCACCTTTTTTTTAACGTTTCTTTTTTTACTATATTTTATTCTTGAAGAAATGTAATATTTTTTGTGTCCTCCGTATAGCTTTCCATGCGTAAAGTTCCCTTTTTCCCTTCCAAATTGGGAAGGATATTTTTCAGATGAATAATTTTCTGGTCAATATCCGAATCAGAACCCAGGGTAACCCGTATGTCATCGAAAAACAAGGTCAATTCATAAGTAGAATTAAAATAAATCTTATCGGCCATCAGTTCATATTTATTGAGAAGCTGGGTAATATCCAAAATGCGCTTGAAAATCTCGTCATTTTCCACCGGAAGATAATCATTCAAAACGATATAATCAAATTTAAGCCCTGTAACCTGCGGGATTGAAGAGGTGCTTTCCTGCGAACTCTCCACCACAATCCCATCCCGGTCAAAGTACATATACCGCCCTAAATATTCCACATAGCCGGCCAGCGCTTTTTCATATACGCTGATCCTTATCGTATCCGGAGAAAGGATATTCACATCCATTTTCTCCACAAAAGGAACTCCTTCAATCCCTTTATCTTTATACTTCGCTGCCAAATAAAGGGAGTTATTTCCATACCGCCCTCCCATCACCATATCCATAACTTCCTCATTCGTATAATGCACGTTGCCGTCCACATACACAGTTGTGACTTCATATGCTGTTATGATATAACGATAGATTCCCACAAGAACGCACACAATCGCTGCCGCTGTCAGCCCAATAATCATCAGGCTTTTATTCTGTATCAGCCAATCCCCTATATCCAGCTTGTCCTGATATTCCCTTTCCCTTTTCCTCCGGCCGGATTTTGGCTTCTTTATCGTCGGCACTTTACTCTTTTTCGTTTTTTCTGCGGTCTTTTTCCCTTTTAATGACGGTTTCCCTGCCTTTGTGGGTTGTTTCTTCCCTTTTCCCCCTTTTTTGGCATTTTGGGATTTTTTGGATTCCCCTTTTTTTTCTTGCTTCTTTTCTTTTGTCTGAGGTTCTTCCGCTTCCGCCTGCTTTTCTTTTTCCTGAAGTTCTTGCTCCTCTTTTCCTCCTTCTGCCCTTTCTTTTCCCTTATCCTGGAGTTCCTTTCCTTCTCCCTGCTTTCCCTTTCCTTTGTCCGGGGATTCTTTTCCTTCTCCCTGCCCTCCCTTTCCTTTCTCCGGGGATTCTTTTCCTTCTCCCTGCTTTCCCTTTCCTTTGTCCGGGGATTCTTTTCCTTCTCCCTGCTTTCCCTTTCCTTTCTCCGGGGATTCTTTTCCTTCTCCCTGCTTTCCCTTTCCTTTGTCCGGGAGTTCTTTTTCTTCCTCCTGCCCCTTTTTTTCTTTATCTTGAAGTTCTTTCCCCCCAGGATGGGCTTTTTTCCCTTTGGTTCTGGTTTTTTTCCCCTCTCTCGTCTGCTTTCTATTTTTCGCCTGAGGCCGCTTTCCCTCCTCCGATTGCCCACTTTCCTTTTCCGGAAGTTCGCCTGCCTGTTTCTTATTCTTTACTGGCTTTTTTATCTCTTCTTTCGGTTTTTTTCTCCCTTTTTTTGCAAAACTCCCATCCTCAAGGGCACTCTTTTCCTGTGTACGGAATTTCCCTGCTCCGGGCTGGGGGGGCTTTTCTGCCGTTTTACTCCCTTTTTGGGGCATATCCCCATTCTTTACAAGCCTAAGATTAGGATTGCGGGGTTTGCTTTTATTTTTTATTTTCTGTTTGCTGTCTTTTCCATTAACATCCATAAACTTACCTTAATTCACATGCCGGTTTTCTTTATCAGCATCATACTCCTGTAAGACATTATGTTTTCATAGCACTATGCCTTTATAATGTCATGCCAGACTGATATCTGCCCCTAAGTTCCGTAAATCTTTACAGATATTCTCATATCCTCTTTCGATAAAATGCCTGCTCTTTACCACACTTTTCCCCCTGGCTGCCAGACCTGCCACCACCAGGGCCGCTCCTCCCCTTAGTTCCTCCGCTTCCACTTCCATACCTTGCAATGCCTTTACGCCATTGATGTATGCCTTGTTTTTCACCACTTCAATATCAGCGCCCATCTGCTGCAAGTCGGGCACCACCCGGAAACGGTTTTCAAATATGCTTTCCTCTATTATACTCTGGCCCTGCGCCAGAGAAAGAGCCGCCATAAGCGGGGACTGCAAATCCGTAGGAAATCCGTCATATACTTCCGTTTTCAGATAAGGAAAAGCCTTTAGCCTATGGATTACATCCAAACCAATCCCCTCCTGGTTTACGCTCACGCAGCCCCCCATAGCTTCCGCCACCGACAGGAGGGCCCCCAATTGCCCAGAAGGCGCATTTTCCAGAAATATGCTACCTCCCGCCGCCAGGACTGCTGTAAGATAAGTTCCCGCCACAATCCTGTCCGCAGGCACCATATATTTTACTTCATGCAGTTCTTCTACACCCCGGATAACCAGTTCGCCGCTTCCTGCCCCTTGTATGTCGGCCCCGGCTTCCATGAGGAAGCCGCAAAGCGCCACTATTTCCGGTTCCCTGGCTGCATTTTTCAAAATAGTGACCCCTTTTGCCGTCACCGCTGCCAAAATCACGTTTTCGGTAGCCCCAACGCTGGGGAAGGGCAGTTCCTGCTCCGTACCCTGCAGTTCCCTGGCCTTAGCGGTAAAGAAGCGCTCCTCTTCCACAATCTCCGCCCCCATCTTCCTCAAAGCGGATAAATGGATATCAATAGGCCGGCTGCCGATTACGCAGCCTCCGGGATATGCCATTGTCACATCGCCCAGCCTCCCTATCATAGCCCCCAGAAGCATCACCGATGAACGCATCCTCGTCACCGATTCTCCCCCCATCCGGTTATCATTCACATGAAAGGCGTTCACCGTAATTGTATTGCCTGCCCAGGATACCAGACATCCCAACTCCTGCAGTAAATTCTGCATATGGTAAACATCCGCAATCCGCGGGCAATTTTTTATCACACAAGTCCCCTTCACCAATAAGCACGCGGCCAGAATGGGCAGCACCGCGTTTTTAGAGCCTTGTATCTTCGTCTCTCCTCTTAAGAAGTTCCCGCCATAAATATGAATAGAATCCAATGATTCACCTTCTAAACCATTTTGATAATCTATTCTATATATATGACATTTTTCCGCAAAATGTATCTTGTCCTGCCATATCATTTTTTCCTATGTACTCAGACATCCTTCAGCTTGATTCCCTTTGCCACACTAAGCACCATTCCTATTTCTATCAAAAGGAACATAACCGCCGATCCCCCGTAACTGATAAAGGGGAGGGAAATCCCCGTATTCGGTATGGTATTGGTCACTACCGCGATATTTAAGATAACCTGAATAGCGATATGCCCCATCACCCCCACCACCAGCAGAGCACCGAATAAATCCGTTGCATTGCTGGCAATCACCATAAACCTCCAGATTAGCAAAAGAAACATGAGTATAATCGCAATTGCCCCAAACAGGCCCAGTTCCTCACATATAATAGAAAAAATCATGTCATTCTGCGCTTCCGGCAAAAACCCTAATTTCTGCATACTCTGCCCCAGCCCTTTCCCCAAAATACCGCCGGAGCCAATGGCATACAAGGCTTGCACTGTCTGAAACCCTTTGTCGCTGGAATGGGCCTCCGGGTTCAGCCAGGCCAGAATCCGTTCGCTTCGAAACCCCATCCCCTCCGTCATAGATGCCTGGGAAATGGCAAATACTAACAAGGCTAAGGCCGCCATGCCCCCTATACCCATAATAATAAATTTTTTATACTCCGGGCTGGCCACAAACAGCATCAGGGCCGCTATACCGAATACGATAATTGCAGAACTCATATTATTGGTAAATCCTCTTATCATAATACAGATAGGCAAAGGCACTGCCAGCACCGTAAAAAAACCTCTCGTAGTACGTATCGCCCTTCCCACCCTGCATATCAGGCTGGCCAGGGTAATAATAATGCCGAGTTTTGCCACCTCTGCAGGCTGCAGGGTAATACCGGCCACACGAATCCACCGCGTAGCCCCATTGGCCGTATACCGTATCTGAGGAATCAGCACCATAAGAATTAATGCAGCTGATCCAAAGTAGGCCAACACTGCAAACCGCTCATAAATACGATAAGGGATATTGGCCACCACTATCATCGCCACCAGCCCGAGCACCGTGGCCATTACCTGTTTCCTTAAATAAAAAGTAGACTCATGCCCCTGCAGATTCGCTTCATAGGAACTGGTGGAATAAATCATTACCAGACCAAATCCAAGCAAAAACAGAACAATAAACAATAGGCTATAGTCAAAATAATTCTCCGAAGGATTTCTTTTTCTTCTTATTCCCACGATACCTTACCACTCCTTTTGCTGCACTTAGAGTGTGTTTGAAACACTGGTCTCTTTCATGCCGTTTTACAGACTATTGACATACTCCTTAAACAGATTCCCCCTTACCTCATAGTTTGGGAACATCCCCCAGCTGGCGCAGGCAGGGGACAATAGCACCGCATCCCCGCTCCTGGCCGTCTCTGTGCAAATACGCAGTGCCTCTTCAAAGCTGCCCGCCCGGACAATATTTTCTACTCCGTGCTTTCTGGCGCAGGTTTCGATTTTCTCCGCCGTCTGCCCGATTAACACCAGGCACTTCACCTTATCCTCAAAAGCCTCTATCCATTCGTCATATTCACTCTGTTTATCATAGCCGCCCCCAATTAATACCGTAGGTTTGCTCATGGCCCGGATTCCCTGAATCGCAGCATCCGGGTTGGTTCCTTTGGAATCATTATAATAATCTACCCCGTTTTTTGTAGCCACGAATTCTATCCTGTGTTCCACCGCCCGGAAATGTTTGATAGTATTTAATATCGTCTCCATTGGAAGGCCCATATTCCGTGCAATGGCAATCGCCGCCATCACATTTTCCACATTGCACACCCCTACCAGATTCATGTCATCATGAATATTCATCAGCCGGGTTTCTTCCCCTCCTTCGGCCATCCAGATTTCATCCCCATCCAGATACAGCCCTTCCTTCAGCTTTCTTCGGGAGGAAAAAAAGATTACGCGGGCAGGGCATCTTTTTCCAAATTCTCTCGTATAGCCATCCTCATAGTTTAACACACACACGTCCTCTTTTGTCTGGTTTTTGGCTATCCGTTCTTTTGCTGCCACATAATTTTCCATCGTATGATGTCTATTCAGGTGGTCTGGCGTAATGTTTAAAATAGCCGATACATGGGGACGGAAAGTCTTTGTTGTTTCCAGCTGGAAGCTGCTCACCTCTGCCACCGTAACGGATTCCCCTTCCATTTCCAGGGCGGACTGGGTATAGGGAGTTCCTATATTTCCTACCACGAATACGGAGGGGTAATACCCCTTCATCATCTGCCCCACCAGAGTAGTTGTGGTAGTCTTTCCATTGGTTCCTGTAATCGCCGCCAATCTGCCCTTCGCATATCGGTAGCCCAGTTCCAGTTCCCCCCAAACAGGAATCCCCCGCTTTTCCAAATCTTCCATAAAATCTGTATCCACAGGCACTCCCGGGCTGGGCACCGCCAGCACTACCTCTTCCTTTATGCTTTCCGGCAGACTGCCGATTATCACTTCCCCGCTGACGCCTTCCGGCATTTTACCCTGGACTTCTTCCGGCTTTATTTTTTCATTTTCATCATAGAAAATAGGGATGGCACCCTCGCTGCAAAGCAGTTTTGCCGCCCCCATTCCACTGATTCCCGTTCCGATTACCAATACCTTTTTATTCTTTAAATCCATACTGCTCCTCCACGATTCCGCTTTGCGGAATCTCAAATCCGTACGGAGAATGCCCGCATTTTAGCATTCTCTGGCCTGAGGCTTAGAACTTCTATAGCCGTTGCTTAATACCCACAGCCCTTCCGCACTCTACCCCAGAACCTTATATCCCCAGGCAAAGGGCCGCCAGGCAGAGCAATGCTGTAGTAATCGTAAATACAGCCACCACTCTCGTTTCCGACCAGCCGCATAATTCAAAGTGATGATGAATCGGCGCCATTTTGAAGAAACGCTTGCCGCCGGTCAGCTTAAAATAACCCACCTGAATCATCACGGAAAGCACCTCCACCGCATAAATTAACGCCACTATCGGAATAAATAAAGGCATCTGCAGCATATAAGCCGTAGCTGCCACAAAACCTCCCAGCGCCAAAGAACCGGTATCCCCCATGAATACGCTGGCCGGATATACATTAAAGAGCAAGAACCCTAACAGCGCACCCACTACCGCACAGGTAACCGGCTCAATCCCGCTGGCCGTTCCTATTGCCACCGCCGTAAAGAAAGTAGCTATCATCACCGTCACGCTGCTGGCCAGCCCATCCAGTCCATCGGTAAAATTAGCCCCGTTCACAGTAGCGATAACGATGATAAACAAAAACGGCACATTTAAAATTCCCCAGTCCACGTATTTCCCCGTTATAAAAGGTATCTTCATAGCCAGGGACACCTCCGCATTATTTACCATATAATAAGCAAATAAAGCGGTCACCAGAATCTGCCCCAGCATCTTCTGCCATGCCCGCAGCCCCATGGAGCGGTGCAGCACTACCTTAATATAATCGTCCAAAAAGCCAATGAGGCCAAATCCTAAGGTCACCAAAAGGATAGGCATGATTTTCGGATAATCTTTGATAAACAAAACGGAAGTAACGGTTACGCTGATTAATATGAGAATCCCTCCCATTGTGGGCGTACCCGACTTTTTTAAATGGCTTTTGGGTCCGTCATCCCTCTCCGTCTGCCCCACCTTAAGCCTTTTCAAAAAGGGGATAACCACCGGCCCAAACACAACACTTATGGCAAAAGCTATTGCTACGGACATAATCACTGTATGGCTCATTTTACATTCCTAACCTTTCTATATCATATGGCATCTCATTCAAACACAGCCATTATGTATTATAATCCATTCCTTCTAAATAAGGAAGAATATTTTCAAAAAGTTGCCTGACAATAGGTGCCGCTATCTGCCCTCCGTAATAAACCCCCTGTGGGTTATTAATGATGGCCACCGCCAGTACCTGCGGGTCATCGGCCGGAGCAAACCCCAAAAACGACGAAATATAACGCCCGCTTCCCCTGGGAAGTGTTTGGCTGGTAGCTGTTTTGCCCCCTACCCGGTAGCCTTCCACATATCCGTTTTTCCCGCTGCCGTTTTCCACCACTTGCTCTAAAATATAGCGCATGGTTTCCGATGTCTGGGCTGAAACGATATTTTTCTCTACAGGGTACTGCAAAGTTTTCACGGTTTCCCCTTCGCTGTTCACCACCTTCACCCCGAAATGAGGCGTTACGCGATTCCCCCCGTTTACAATGGAAGAGGCCGTAGTTGCCAGCTGTATGGGGGTAATCTGAAAGGATTGGCCAAAAGATATAGTAGCCAGTTCCACAGCGCCAATATTCTCTTTTTTATGCATAATCGTTCCCGCTTCCCCGGGCAAATCAATGCCGGTTTTGGTAAGCAGCCCGAATTTCTTAAAATAGTCATAATAGCGGTCCACTCCGATGCGCATGCCTACGGTAATGAACACCGGGTTGCAGGAGTTCATCGTTCCCTGTACGAAATCCTCTGCCCCATGGCCCCCCACCTTATGGCAGCGGATTCGCCTGTCTTCCACCATGATATAGCCTGGGCAGCTGAAACGGTCATTCACTGTAACCGCCCCGGATTCCAGCCCGGCTGCTGCAGTAATGATTTTAAACGTGGAGCCCGGTTCATAGGTATCGTTAATGCAGCCGTTACGCCACATCTGGTTTAGGGCATTCTGCTTTTCTTCCTGGGTTGCCGGCTCCGGAGTTCCTTCCGGCAGAGTATAAGGGGCATTTAAATCGAATTCCGGCACATTTACCATGGCCAGTATTTCCCCGTTTTTCGGGTTCATCACCAATATGGAGACGCTGTCCGCCTGCTTTGTTTCCATCGCCTGCATGGCCAGCTGGGTGGCATAGCTTTGGATATTGATATCCAGGCTTACATACACATCATTGCCGCTTTCCGGCTCTATTCTTTCTTCCCCCGCCTCCGCGATTTCCACCCCTTTGGCATCGGTCACTGTTAAAATCGTTCCCTCTTTCCCCTTCAAATATTCCTCATAAATCACCTCTAAACCGATAATCCCCTGGTTATCCCCCCCGGTGAACCCCAATACTTTGGAAGCCAGCGTGTCATAAGGATAATATCTTTTATAGTCCTCATCCACCTTTACACCGTCCAGGTCATATTCCCTGATTTTATCCCCTACGGACTTATCCACATTGCTTTTAATTCTTTCAATGGCGGAATATTTCTCCACTCTTTTCGCCACATATTCTTCCGAAAGTTCCAGTTCTTTCGCAAGGATTTTTACCACCGTTTCCGCATCTGTAATCTGGTTGTGGATGACAGATATGGTGCACACGGTACGGTTATCCGCCAACACCGCCCCGGTGGAATCAATAATCCTCCCTCTGGCCGCCTTAATCGCCCTCTCCCTTTCATGCAAATCCTTGGCTGCTTCTGTATAGTGCTCCGAACGCCCTATCATCAGATAGGCCAGACGCCCTGCCAGCAATAAGAAGGCTGTAGCACAAAGGAAAAATGATACTACAATTTTCTTTCTGATATAAGTTCTGCTTTTTACTGACATGAAAATAGAAAACCTCATAAAAAGGTGTTACTACAATTTATTATCCGTCCTATAAGGTTATTCTTTTTTCTCTGCCAAAAATTTATTTTATGAATTTCTTCCTTTATCAAAATGGGCTGTCATCCTCCTGATCGATGTTCCCATTTCCCCCGGCGGCTCCAAGGCCAGCCGGAGTACTGTTCCCGCCTGCCACCACATGACCGGTTGCAGGGTCCACCAGCTTACCCGTTTCCGGGTCTTTGGCATATCCGGTTTCCGGGTCGATAGGGAAATCTTTCCATGCATCCGAACGGGTATCCCCCTCCCCGTTTTCACCCGATGTTTCATCGCTGCTTTCCCCGGACGGGGCGTTTTCTTCCGATGTACCGCTGCTGCCGCCCCCGGCTTCGACGCCCTCTCCCGATGTGCCGCCGGGTTCGTCATTTTCTCCTGTCGCGCTTTCGCCTTCCCCTTCCCGCGTACTTTCTTCCGGAACTACCGGAGACATGATTTCTTCCTGCAGTTTTTCCAATTCTTCCCTCTCCTTGTCGGAGACTTCCTCTGTCATAAAAATACCCATATAAGGCAATACTTCCGTCAAAATATTCCTGACAATGCCGGTGGCAAACTTGGCATCATCCTGAACCGGTACATTAGGCCTGTCCACCACCACATAAATGGCGATTTGCGGGTCATCCGCAGGGGCATAGCCAATAAAAGAAACTACGTACTCGTTATTTTTCCTAGGCAGCGTCTCTGCCGTTCCCGTCTTCCCGCCAATCATATATCCCGCCGGACGGGCCGTCTTTCCGGTTCCGTTTTCCCCGGAAACTACCAGGTTACAGTATTCCCTTATCGTATCGGAAACGGTAGCCGATACCGTCTGCTTCAGCAGACGGGGCTCTATGTTCTCCACCGTAGCGCCGCTGGGGCTGATAATTTTGCTCACCATATGAGGCTCATAATAGTTCCCCCCGTTAATCAATGAACAAAATCCGGCAATCACCTGTATCATAGTCACATTAAAACCTTGCCCGAAAGAACAGGTAGCCAACTCCGTAGATCCGATATTATCTTTGTTGTATACAACATTTGCGGTCCTGGATTCCCCCCACAGGTCAATATTAGTTTTCAGCCCGAAATTAAATATATGCTGGTAATCCACAAAGGTATCCTTCCCCATCATCGCAGCTATATCCATAAGCGCCACGTTGCAGGAAATCTCTACTGCTTTCTGCACCGATACCTCTCCGTCACCCCATTCGTTATGACAGCTGATTTCAAACCCGCCTATATCCCTGTATCCGTTACAGTTAAAATATTCGTTTCCCGTAATTTTCCCGGAATCCAGAGCCGCTGCCACCGTAAAAGGCTTTACTACGGAACCCGGTTCATAGGTATCGTTAATGCAATAATTCCTCCATAAAGCATTAAACTGCTGCATCTGTAAATCATGACTTAACTCATTGAAACTGGACGGTGTGATATATTCTCCCGCTATCACGTTCCCCACATCATTCACCATGGGCATCCCATATAAGTTCTCCGGGTTCATCCTGTCATTTAAATCAAAATCCGGATAACTGGCCATAGCCAGGATTTCCCCCGTATTGACTTTCATGATAATACAGGCCGTGTTGTTGCTCCCGTTTCTCTCGGTATAATTATCTTTATATTCATCGTTGAACTTCTTTATGTACTTCTCAACAATCGCCTGAATATTGGCATCAATTGTAGTCACAATAGAATTTCCGTCTACCGCAGGGATGGTTGTCCGCTCCAAAGCAGCATCATCGTTCAGATATCCGTATTCCCTTCCCGGAGTGCCGCTGAGCACATCGTTGTAATACTGTTCCAGGCCAAAAAGTCCGGAGTTATCGCTTCTGGTAAAACCGATGACATCGCAGGCCATGCGGTTGTTGGGATAAATCCTCCGGTATTCTTCTTCAAACCAGATCCCTTTAATATCCGCACCTGCCTCCCCGTCTTCCTGCAGTTCCTTAAAACCCTTCACCTGATCATAGGTCAGCTGCTTGGCCAATACATAATAGGAAGATTCCGGATGTGACGCCAGGCGGGAACGGATAACGCTGGTATCCAGCCCCAGTTCCCTCTGTACAGCCTCTATGGTGGGTTCCACATATTTTCCATCCCTGTCAAGCATTACCTTCGCATCCAAAATGACATTATAAACCTTTTCGCTGGCTGCCAGTTTCGTCCCTTTGCTGTCCAGGATATCCCCTCGCCGGAAAGGAATCGTTGTGCTGTCATAAGACTGTTGTGACAGCACCTGTTTCTCATACCTCTTCCCGTCATCTTTATTAATCCTTATCAGCTGAAAGCTTAACCCTATGAAAGCTGACAGCACCAACAAAAAAAGTACTACCAGCTTCTTCTGCATCCTTAACGTAAATCGGCCATTGATTCCACGCTTTGTCCTATTGTTCTGTCCCTGCCTGCTCATTTTTACCACTTTCCTTTTTATTGGGGTATATCGGCCATCTGCCTCATGTAGTCGCTGCCCCCTCCTTCAACTATTACAATCTGGCCTTCTTCTGCATATTTCATCCCCAGTTCCTGAATGGCAATTCGCTTTACCTCTTCTAAATCCACGCTGCTTGTAATGCGGCTGTACTCTTCGTCATTGTCCAGTTTCAGCGCATTCAGCTGGCTTTCCAGCCTTGATATATTTTTTATACTATTCGTAATATCGGACTGCAGCCCAATATATATAGTCAATATGAAACCAGCCGCAATCACTGCACATGATAAAAAAAGCACATACCCTAAATTCATATGGCGGGCTTTTTCCCTGTTTTTTCTCGCCGTATTACTGATAGGCTTCCTGCGCCGCTCCTCTGGCACATAAATCCTTTCATCCAGCTTCCTTACCGCGTTCCCATGGATATAAACGCTGTTTCTCCCTGTGTATGCCTGCTGTCTTCTGTCAGTTCTGCTTGTCCTATACTGAGCCATTACACTTAATCCTTTTCAAATACTCTCAACTTTGCACTTTTTGACCGTTTATTGGAAGCTACTTCCGCTTCGCCGGGAAGCACCGGTTTTCTGGTAACCACTTTCCCCTTCGGCTTTCTGCCGCATACGCATACCGGAAAATCCGGCGGGCATATGCACGGGTTCTCCCAGGCCCTAAACGTAGTCTTCACTATCCTGTCCTCTAAAGAGTGGAAGGTAATAATGCACAGCCTTCCCCCCGGGTTCAGACAATCGGCTAACTCTTCCAATGAGTCTTTCAGTACATCCAACTCCCTGTTGCATGCGATACGTATGGCCTGAAATGTCCTTTTGGAAGGGTGCCCTCCCGTCTGGCGCATCTTTGCCGGTATCGCTGCCCTTATAATCTCATTTAACTCCCCCGTGGTTTCAATTGGTTTTTCCTGCCTTGCACGGACGATATGCTTTGCGATATTCTTCGCAAATTTATCCTCCCCGTAATCTCTGATAATGCCAAACAGTTCCCCTTCTGTATAGCTGTTTACAATATCCCTGGCACTCAGCTCCTGCCTTGTATCCATACGCATATCCAGCGCGGTATCATATTTGTAGGAAAAACCTCTCTCCAAAGTATCCAGCTGGTAGGAGGACACCCCCAAATCCAGTAAAATTCCGTCTACCCCTTCGATTCCCAGCCCCTTTAATACCATCTTGGTATTGCTGTAGTTCTCCCTTACAATCGTAACCTTGTCCGCATAACGGGAAAGCCTTTCCCCGGCAGCTTCTATGGCTGCCCCGTCCTGGTCAATACCTATCAGGCGGCCCCCATTTCCCAGCCGGCCGGCAATTTCGTAAGAATGCCCGCCGCCTCCCAAAGTTCCGTCCAAATAAATCCCGTCGCTTTTTATCTTTAATTTGTCTATTGTTTCATTCAATAATACGGAACTGTGTTTAAACTCCATCCTTATCACCATTTCTATCCGTCATATCTTCCCTGTCCGATGGTGTCTGCATCCGCATTGTGCTGAAGCCCGGGTGCTTTCATCGTTATGCCTGTCCGGACATTGGATTAAATACCCAGCCCCAGTTCCGACATATGTTCTGCGATGCTTTCCATGTCTTCATAAGCGGATTCGCCTTCCCATCTTTCCTTGCTCCAGATTTCAATCCTGCTGGCTACGCCTATGAGAGTCACTTCTTTATTGATACCTGCAAATTCCTTCAAAACAGAAGGTATCAATACCCTTCCTTGTTTATCCACCTCCACGCTGGCAGCTCCTGCCAAGAAGAAACGGACAAAAGTCCTCGCATCTTTGTTAGTTAACGGCAGACTTCTAAGCTTTTCTTCAAAGGAGGACCATTCCTTATTATCGTACACAAATAAACAGCCATCCAGCCCTTTCGTTACCACAAACTCATCTCCAAGAGCTTCCCGGAATTTTGAAGGGATAATTAGCCGGTTTTTTGCATCGATGGTATGGTTGTATTCTCCCATAAACATAAAGCTCACCCGCCGTTCCGCCAGTACTGTAAGGTTATTGCTCAAACCTTTCCAGGTAACAAAGTATCCTATAAGGTAAAAATATCCTATAAGGAAAGAAAAAGCGGCCTGCCACTTCTGCGGTATGAGAGTCTGCCACCTTAGAACCTTTTTTGGGATTTAGCCCCCACTGCGTTCCACTTTATACCACTTCTCACCACTTTTATAATGATTTTATACCAATATGAAACGTTTGACAAGCGAATTCCAAGAATTTATTTATAAAAAATGCACTTTACATTTCGCTGTAAAGTGCATTTTTTCGTCATTTTCTATATATTGTGGGAACTTTTGTTCGATATGCCAGATATAGAAATCAGACTTTCAGTTCCTCATACATTAAACCGGAAAAGGATAACATCCCCATCCTTCACCACATATTCCTTACCTTCCATCCCGACCAGGCCTTTCTCTCTGGCAGCCGCCAGGGAACCTTGCTCCAGCAAATCCTTATAGTTCACCACTTCCGCCTTGATAAACCCTCTTTCAAAATCGGTATGGATTTTCCCCGCCGCCTGAGGCGCCTTGGTTCCTATTTTTATTGTCCAGGCCCTGGTTTCATCCTCTCCGGATGTCAAAAAGCTTTGCAGCCCTAAAATCCGGTAACTGGCTTTTATCAGTTTTTCTAACCCGGATTCCTTCAAACCTAAGTCATCTAAGAACATGGCCTTTTCTTCTTCATCTAATTCCGCAATCTCCTGCTCTATCTGGGCGCAGATTACAAAAACCTCGCTTCCGCTTTCTTTTGCATATTCCCGTACACGG
>BLLT01000047.1 GCA_011958945.1 Lachnospiraceae bacterium
GCACTAAAGTTTCCGGGCTTTGGAAAGGGGCATGGTTATAAAGATGATAAGGACAATTATATTTGATATCGGCAATGTGCTCGCTGGTTTTAAATGGGAGGAGTTTTACAGAAGCTTTGGTTATCCGGAGGAAACTTACCGCCGCCTGGTGAAAGCTACGGTGGGGAGCAGTGCCTGGCAGGAACACGACAGGGGGGCATTGACGGATGATGAAATACTGGAACTGTTTGTGGAAAATGATCCGGGTATTGAGAAAGAAATCCGGAAGACGCTGGGAAATATTAAAGGGATGCTGACCAGGTTTGATTATGCCATTCCCTGGATACAGGAACTGAAGGGGAAGGGATATCAGGTGCTGGTGCTTTCCAATTTTGCCGAAAAGGCTTACAGGGATTGTAAGGAGGTGCTGGATTTCCTGGATTATGTGGATGGGGGTATTCTTTCTTTTGAAGATAAAGTAGTGAAACCGGAACCGGAAATATACAGGCTTCTTATTGATAGGTACGGGCTGAAACCGGAGGAGTGCGTTTTTTTGGATGATACGGAGAAGAATCTTCCGATGGCGAGGGAATTTGGAATTCATACCATTCTTTTTAAAGATAAGGAACAGGCAGTAGAGGAACTGAAAATGCTTGGGGTGGTATGAGATGGAATGGAAAAATCAGTTTAAGGGCGGCATAAGCGGGCAGTGTATCTGGCCGGCTGTGCCGCCTTTAAAATTAGGGTTAAAATCTTCCGGCTTTCCGTCATGCCGCCTGCGGCAGTACAAACAATCCGTGAGGGCATGGTATGCCTCCCAAGCCTTTTCACGCTTCATCCTGTGCTTTTTTATCCCTTTCCCGCAGTCGCCCATAGAGCCATAGATACATCCACAAAAGGACAGGGAGGACAACGGTGGCGCCCAAGCAGGTCCGGAACATTTGGCCGGAACCGGGAGTGTCCAAGATGGCTGTAAGGAAAGTGGCGATATACAGGGAAATAAGCGCAAGTATGCAAATCCAGGCAGCGGTTCGTTTCGCTTTGGAAACGGCTGCAGGGCTCTTTTGGCAGTCGGGGGATTCGCATTGCTGCATCGAATTCTTTTCACTCATTTGTTATATTTCCTCCATTTGCCGTGAAACATCGGCTTCGCAGGATTTCATGGCTTCGATGGTTTTGGCAAAAAGTTCATCCAGTTCCCAGCCCAGGCGTTCTGCACCCTGACGAATCACATCCCTGGAGCATCCGGCGGCAAATCGTTTATCTTTGAATTTCTTTTTCAGGCTGGAGACTTCCAAGTCCATAACGCTTTTCGAAGGGCGCATACGGACTGCGGCTCCGATAAGCCCGGTCAGTTCATCTGCTGCAAACAGTACTTTTTCCATCATATGTACTGGCTCTATATCGCTGCATAGGCCGTATCCATGGCTGCAGACGGAATGGGTAAGTTCATCGCCGGCATTGATTTCAGCTAAAAGTTCAGGCGCTTTTTTACAATGTTCTTCCGGATACAACTCAAAATCCACATCGTGAAGCAGGCCCGTTAAAGCCCAGTATTCTTCTTCGTCACCGTACCCCAAGTCTTTGGCATACCAACGCATTACTCCTTCCACCGTGAATGCGTGAAGGAGATGAAAAGGTTCTTTGTTATATTTTTGCAGTAAAGCCAGGGCTTCCTGCCGCGTAATGCCTGTAGTCATAAAATTCCTCCGTTTCTTATGGGATAGTCGTTTGCTCTATCAAATTAAATCAGTATAGCATTGCATAACTATTTTGATTATAGCGCAAGACAAAGGGATAGGCAAATTGTTTTTGTTACATATTGTCTGTTGCTTGTCAAGCGGTGAATGAGAGTAAAAAGATATTTCAATCAAAATTGTGCAAAATACATCAAAGTCAATCAAAATGTTTGTGAAAAAGTTTGATTGACTTTGAATGAAAATGACTATATAATAATCGCATAAAGTCAAACACGGGCATAAACGTGAAAATATCAGGAGGTGGCGAAATGATTTATACGGTGACATTTAATCCTTCGCTGGATTACATCGTATCGGTAGATAACTTCAGGCTGGGCCTTACAAACCGCACGGATTCGGAACTTTTGCTTCCGGGAGGAAAGGGAATCAATGTATCCGTGGTACTGATGAACCTGGGCATTGAGAGCACGGCGCTGGGATTTGTGGCCGGATTTACAGGAGAGGAAGTAATAAGACGTTTGGAGCAGATGGGGGTTAAAAACGGTTTTATCCGGTTGGAGGAAGGCTTTACACGGATTAATTTAAAGTTAAAATCCATTGATGGAACGGAGATTAACGGACAGGGGCCGGCCATCGGGGAAGAGCCGGCCGGGCTGCTGATGAAAAAGCTAAATACGCTGGGAGAAGGGGATGTCCTCTTTTTGTCGGGAAGCATTCCTGCATCCATGCCGGACGATGCATACCGGAAGATTATGGAGATGCTGGACGGCAAGGGTATCATGACTGTGGTAGACGCTACAGGTCATCTTCTTATGAATGTATTGGAATATCGCCCCTTTTTGATAAAACCGAATAACCATGAATTGGGCGAAATATTTGAAACAGAACTAAAGACGAGGGAATCGGTAATCCCCTACGGAAGGAAATTACAGGAAATGGGTGCCCGGAATGTGCTGGTTTCCATGGCCGGGGAAGGTGCTGTGCTGATTGCGGCAAATGGCGAAGTCTATGATACCCCGGCACCGGAAGGGAAGCTGGTGAACGGAGTTGGGGCAGGCGATTCCATGGTGGCAGGTTTTATGGCAGGATATATGGAAAGGCATGATTATGGGCACGCTTTCCGCATGGGAGTGGCGGCAGGGAGTGCCAGTGCATTTTCGGAAAATCTGGCTACGAAGCAGGAAATCGAGGCTGTGTATAGCAAACTGGAATCAGGAAAATAAGAAAATGGACACAGAAATAGGAAAATATCAATGGAAAGGCAGGAAAGGGAAAATGAGGATAACGGATTTGCTGGACATAAGAAGCGTCAAACTGGATGGGACACCGAAGAGCAAGCAGGAAGCATTGGATGAAATGGTCTCACTTATGGTAAAAAGCGGGAAGATTAACAATGCGGAAGAATATCGCAAGCAGGTATATGCCAGGGAGGAAGAGAGCACAACCGGCATTGGGGAAGGGATTGCCATACCTCACGGAAGAGGGGAATCGGTGGACCGGCCGGGGTTGGCTGCCATGCTTGTAAAGGACGGGGTGGATTTCGACTCGTTGGACGATGAGCCGGTGACGCTGATTTTCCTGATAGCGGCTCCAAATACAAAGGATAATGTACATTTGGATGTACTGAGCAAACTGTCCATGATGCTTATGGATGAAGAATTTACCGCCAATCTGCGAAATGCGGCTTCGCCGAAGGAATTCCTGGCCATTATTGACAAGGCGGATGATGAGAAAAAGAGCGTGGATGAAAGGCTGGCGGATATGGGGGAAGCGGAGGAAGGCCAGGTAAAGATTCTGGCAGTGACTTCCTGCCCTACAGGAATCGCCCATACCTATATGGCAGCGGAGGGGATTGAAAAAGCGGCAAAAGCCAGGGGATGCTTTATAAAGGTGGAGACGAGAGGATCCGGCGGTGCGAAGAATGTGCTGACAGATAAGGAAATCGGGGAAGCGGACTGTATCATCGTGGCGGCAGACGCCCAGGTTCCCATGGAGCGATTCGATGGCAAAAAGGTGATAGTAAGGCAGGTGTCGGATGGCATCAATAAGGCGGATGAACTGGTAGATTTGGCCATTTCCGGGAATGTGCCTGTATTTAAAAGCGGCAACGCACAGGCAGCTTCTTCTTCTGCCAAATCCGGAGGAGGGGTTGGGCACAAGATTTATACCCAGCTGATGAATGGCGTTTCCCATATGCTTCCTTTTGTTGTGGGCGGAGGGATATTGATTGCGATTTCCTTTTTGATTGACGGACTGTGTGTGGATATGAATGCCCTTTCCGCCGCAGAACGGGCGAATTTCGGTACCATTACCCCGGTGGCGGCTATGTTTAAGGGTATCGGCGGCACTGCCTTTGGATTTATGCTGCCGGTATTGGCGGGCTTTATCGCAATGGCAATCGGCGACCGGCCGGCGTTGGCTGTGGGGTTTGTGGGAGGCATGCTGGCGGCCGGAGGAACTTCCGGATTTTTAGGTGCATTGGCAGCCGGATTTGCAGCGGGCTATATTATCCTGGCTCTGCGCAGGATATGCGATAAACTGCCCCAGGCTATAGAAAAAATCGCCCCTGTACTGCTATATCCCGTATTAGGCATATTGATTATGGGACTTTTGATGGCATTTATAGTGGAACCGGTTATGGGGGGCTTAAATACGGCGCTGAATAATGGATTGACAAGTATGGGCGGTTCAAGTAAACTGATTTTAGGAATGATTCTGGGCGGCATGATGGCTGTGGATATGGGCGGTCCGTTCAATAAGGCTGCATATGTATTCGGAACGGCAGCTATCGCTTCGGGGAATTACGATGTTATGGCGGCGGTTATGATTGGCGGCATGACTCCCCCTTGTGCAATCGCATTGGCCAGCCTTTTATTCAAGAAGAAATTCACAAAAGAAGAACGGGAATCCGGCCCTACCAATTTTATTATGGGCCTGGCTTTTATCACAGAAGGTGCGATTCCTTTTGCAGCGGCAGATCCGCTTCACGTACTGCCATCCTGCATCATCGGTTCAGCGGCTGCGGGAGCCCTTTCCATGCTGTTTGGCTGTACGCTGATGGCGCCGCATGGGGGAATCTTCGTAGTGCCTGTAATGGGAAACGCGCTGATGTATCTGGCAGCCCTTGTAGCGGGAACCGTAATTTCGGCCCTTCTTCTTGGAATATTGAAAAAGAATGTATGAAATGACTCCCCTGACAGTTTCGGGCAATGGAACTGTTAGGGGCGGATAAGAAAAAGTGTAAGGAAAATATAGGCAGGGCAACAGATGTTAACAGAGAAACGTCACGAACAGATACTGAAACTTTTGGAAGAAAGGGGAAGCATTACCGTAGCGGAGGCCAAAGAGATACTGGGTACTTCGGAATCTACCATACGCCGGGATATCACCGTGCTTGACAGGGAGGGGAAGCTGGTGAAAGTGTTTGGCGGCGCGGTGTCTTCCGCCCGGAACGAGGTGTCGGCATATGAATATACCGTAGCCCAGAAACAGGATTTGAACAGTGAGGAGAAAAAAAGGATTGCAAAGTATGCGGCATCCCTCATAGAGCCGGAAGACTTTGTATATCTGGATGCGGGTACTACAACCGCATATATGCTGGATTATATTGGACAGAAAAATATTACGTTTGTGACCAATGCCGTTGCCCATGCGCAACGGCTTGTGTCGATGAAAAAGAAAGTTTTGCTGATCGGAGGGGAACTGAAGGCGTCCACGGAAGCGGTGGTGGGCAGCCAGGCCATACGGACGCTGCAGGAGTATCATTTCACCAAAGGCTTTTTCGGCTCCAACGGGGTGGCAAGAAAAAGCGGGTGTACCACGCCGGACGCCAGCGAAGCGATGGTGAAGCGGACGGCGATGGAGCAATGCGCGAGCAGCTATGTGCTTTGCGACGAATCCAAGTTCGGGCATGTAAGCTCCGTGACTTTTGCCCCTTTTTACGGAACAACTTTTCTTACGGATAAGGTTCATGCCGGCTACGAAGACTGCGAAAATGTGATTGTGGCAGGGATGGATGATTTGGCCATTGGGCAAGTGGGAAACTCTAAGTTGTGAGAAGATTCAGGAAGGCTTTAGCAATTACTTTTTTTGGCCATTTCGGAAAGGAGTACAGAAAAAAGTATGGAGAAAAGAAGAATACGGTTTAATTGTGATTACAGCGAGGGTGCCCATGAGAAGGTGCTGGAAAAACTTGTGGTTACCAATATGGAGCAGACGGAAGGATATGGAACGGACGATTATTCCCGCCAGGCAAAAGAGTTAATCCGGCGGCTTTGCGGGGGAACGGATGGGGATGTGCATTTCCTGGTAGGGGGAACGCAGACAAACCTGACTGTGATATCGGCGGCTCTGCGGCCTTATCAGGGCGTGATTGCGGCTCATACAGGGCACATTAATGTGCATGAAACGGGAGCCATTGAGGCTTGCGGACATAAAGTGCTGGCATTGCCTTCTAAGGATGGGAAGATAACGGCGGCCCAGGTGGAAGAATGTTATTTGGCACATATGCAGGATGGAGACAGGGAGCATACGGTTATGCCTAAGATGGTATATATTTCCCAATCCACGGAGTTGGGAACGGTTTATAGTAAGGAAGAACTGGAACAGCTTTCGAAAACATGCAGAAAAAATGGCCTGTTTTTATTTTTGGATGGGGCTAGACTAGGGTATGCCCTGGTGGCATTGGAGAATGGGCTGACGCTGGAGGATTTGGCCAATTTGTGCGATGTTTTCTATATCGGCGGAACAAAGGTAGGGGCATTGTTCGGGGAGGCTGTAGTGATTACCCACCCCGCATTAAAGGAAGACTTCCGGTATCTGATAAAGCAAAAAGGGGGCATGCTGGCGAAGGGCAGGCTTCTGGGGCTGCAGTTCCTTGCATTGCTGGAAGATGGTTTATATATGGAAATTTCCCGCTATGCCAACCGGCAGGCGCAACGGATAAGGGAGGCATTTTGTGAGGCAGGAATCCCGTTTCTGGTAGATAATACTACGAACCAGATTTTCCCCATATTGCCCGATAAAGTATTGGAGGAATGGAAAAAGTGGTATACTTTTACTTATCAGGAGAGAGTGGATGAAGGGCATAGCGCCGTTAGGTTCTGCACCAGCTGGGCAACCAGGGAGGAGGATGCGGATCAGCTTGTGGAGGATATCAGGGCTATTTCATTCTGTTAGCCTCAGGTATATTGACTTGAAAATCAAGTCGCAATAGCCGTGTGGAAATGGGGGAAAGCATGGCTGTAATTTTTATACAAGATTTTGGGATGGCATGGCAGCAAGTTCAAAAAGGAGAGAGGTATGTATCAGTTTTTGAAAAACTTAAAGATGAATTATGTGGTCTCGGCAATTGTATGCATTGTTTTTGGTCTGACATTGGTTATATGGCCGGACATTTCATCCAAGGTGGTATGCATTGGGGTGGGCATTGTGCTCTTGCTTAGCGGGATTGCCAACCTGATTACGTATTTTGGGGAAAAAGATAGAAATCTTATGACTCAGATTAGCCTGATTGCGGGCATTATTCTGGCGGTGCTGGGGGGATGGATTATTTTGAACCCCCAAATTTTGATTATGGTTATCCCGGTAGTAATGGGGGTGATTGTAGCGGTGCATGGGGTACACAATTTATTACAGGCACTGGAATTGTTTAAAAACGAATACAGCAAATGGTGGGTGGCGCTGCTGTTGGGTGCGGTGACTGTGGGCTTAGGTGTTTTATTAATTTTTAATCCTTTTGAGGCAGTGAATACGGTGATTATGCTTATCGGGATTTTCCTTATTTATGATGGGATTTCCGATTTGTGGATTATATCCAGAGTATCTAAAACGGCCAGGGAGATCCGGGAGACGGTAGAAGCGTTGGACGTAACGGATAAGTCGGAGTAAATGGCAGGCTGAAAGATATGGCATGGATGGGAAAAGAACAATTTGGATAATCGGAAAAGCGGGAACAGGAGGTATGGGGAGAAAAGGCGTGAAAAATATGAGAGTCAAAAAAATATGTATGATTGGGGCAGCTGCTGTTTTGCTGGCAGTTGGGATTGGCCTGTATATTGGGCAGAATCGGCTGCCGAAACCGGTGTACCAGCCAATAAAGGGCTTTTCGAATATGTGTGCTTATGAAGGGAAGGTGTATGCCGGTATAAACGGACCTTATGGGGAAGGTATTGTGCAGCAAAGCAGCATTTTTACCATATGGGAGGATAAGGTATATTATGTGGAAAAGGTGCAGGAGGCTTATGAGAGCCTGACGGATGAACTGTTGGAAATCAAGCGTTCCGATATGGACGGGGGAAATGCGGAAGTGCTGGCGGACGATGTTTTCCTGGCAGGGGCCGGACATGAAAAACTGGTAGGGGATAAATTTTTTTACGGATATGGTTATGACGATAATTACCGTATGCAGTATGCATATGTGGATGTAAATACAAAGGAAAAGGAAAAGATAAAAACGAGCCGCATAGATGATATTTTAGGCTATGATGGAAACTTTATTTACTATAAGGGTGTGGATGAAAAAGAAGGGAATATCCTTGGCCGTGTCGGCATCAGGAACGGAAAGGATGAGACGGTCGCTTCATATGCAGAGGTGGACGAGGAAGGGTATGTGGAAAGCGTTTCCTTTGCGGATGGAGTGTTTTACTGCCTTACATTGGCGGAGAAAACAGATAGCTATGATTACCGTACCTATACATACCGTTTGCAGATAAGGGATGGGGAGACCGGGAAAGTGGAAAAGGAACTTCCAGTGGATTTTACCGGTTCTGCTAATTATTCTTTTTTGGTTGGGGAAGGGGAAGTTTATACCGTATTGCAAGGAGATATAGCGGCAGTTTCTTTGGAGGATGGCAGCATCAGGAAAATCGGCAGCTTGAAAGGCGGAGAGTATTGGGGGATCATGCATTTCCTGCCGGGCGATGGATATTTGTATTATGAAGCAATTGCGGAAACGGATGAGGAAACGGGAAACAATGATTATTTTTACCGGATACCGTTAGAGGGAGGGGAGAGCGAACTGTTGAACGAATGGTTTACGGTTTGAGGAAGTATTGTATAGAGTCAGGATGCCTTAACGTGACGGAATTTAACAAAAAAATAGAAAAAAATTTTATTTAGTAGTACAAAATGACAATGGATATGGTATAATAAGGAAGCGCACTGATGTGCGCGCAGGTCATCAGCCTGGCGGCTGGTGACAAGCTATAATAAGGAAGCGCACTTCATCGTGTGTAGGTCATCAGCCTGGCGGCTGGTGTGTATCAGTCTGAACAGGGGAAACGCTGTTGGAAAAAAATTATTTATGTAAGGAGAGGGCAGAACATGGCAAAATGGGTGTACTTATTTGAAGAAGGCAGTGCAGACATGAAAAACCTTTTAGGGGGGAAAGGCGCGAATCTGGCGGAAATGACAAGGCTGGGTTTGCCGATACCGCAAGGATTTACGGTGACAACGGAAGCATGTACAGATTATTATAATCAGGGAAAGAAAATTTCCCAAGAAATTGAAGGGCAGATTTTTGAAGCATTGGAAGGCCTTGAGAAAAAGCAGGGGAAGAAATTTGGGGATACGGAAAACCCGTTGTTGGTATCGGTACGTTCAGGTGCAAGGGCATCCATGCCAGGAATGATGGATACGATTTTGAATCTTGGCCTTACAGATGTGGCAGTAGAAGGTTTTGCAAGGAAAACAGGAAATCCTAGGTTTGCTTATGATTCTTACCGTAGATTTATCCAGATGTTCTCCGATGTGGTAATGGAGATTCCCAAGTCTTATTTTGAAAGGATTTTGGACGAGATTAAAGACAGCAAGGGAGTGAACTTCGATACAGAGCTGACAGCAGATGATTTGAAGGAAGTAATTCAGAAGTTTAAACAGGTATACAAAGACAAAATGGGAACTGATTTTCCGCAGGAGCCGAAAGTGCAGCTGATGGAAGCTGTAAAAGCAGTGTTCCGCTCCTGGGATAATGACAGGGCTATTGTATACCGCAGGATGAATGATATTCCAGGCGATTGGGGAACCGCGGTTAATGTACAGGCCATGGTATTCGGAAATATGGGCAACACTTCCGGAACGGGTGTGGCATTTACCAGAAATCCGTCCACCGGTGCAAAGGGTATTTATGGGGAATATTTAATTAATGCACAGGGGGAAGACGTGGTGGCAGGTATCCGTACTCCTCAGCCGATTACCAAGCTGCAGGAGGATTTGCCGGAATGCTATGCGAAATTTATTGAGATTGCTAATAAACTGGAATCCCATTACAGAGATATGCAGGATATGGAATTTACCATTGAAGACGGAAAACTGTTCTTCCTGCAGACAAGGAGCGGCAAGCGTACAGCGGGTGCTGCTATTCAGATTGCCTGTGACTTGGTGGATGAAGGCATGATTACCCCGAAAGAAGCAGTATGCAGGATCGAGGCGAAGTCTTTGGATCAGCTTCTTCACCCGAATTTCGATGTGGATGCGCTTAAGAAGGGCGAAGTAATCGGACAGGCTCTTCCGGCATCTCCGGGAGCAGCGGCAGGAAAGGTTTATTTCAATGCAGAAGATGCTGTGCTGGCACACGAAAGGGATGAAAGGGTTATCCTGGTGCGTCTCGAAACTTCGCCGGAAGACATCGAGGGCATGCATGCAGCAGAAGGTGTTTTGACAGTAAGGGGCGGTATGACAAGCCATGCAGCGGTAGTTGCCCGCGGTATGGGAACCTGCTGTGTATCCGGCTGCGGCGACATTGTCATTGATGAAGAAGCAAAAGTGTTTGAACTGGGCGGATACCGTTTCAAGGAAGGCGATTATATTTCCTTAGATGGTTCCACTGGCAAGATTTATAAAGGGGATATTAAGACAGTAGAAGCCGGCATCACCGGCAACTTCAAGAGAATCATGGCTTGGGCGGATGAATTCCGTACATTGAAAGTGCGTACAAATGCGGATACGCCTACAGATGCAGCAAATGCTGTGAAGCTGGGGGCAGAAGGCATTGGCCTTTGCCGTACGGAGCATATGTTCTTTGAGCCGGAAAGAATCCCGAAAATCCGTAAGATGATTCTTTCCTCTACAGTAGAAGCAAGGGAAGAGGCCTTATCCGAACTGATTCCGTTCCAGAAGGGCGATTTCAAGGAATTGTACGAAGTGATGGAAGGAAGGCCGGTAACGATTCGTTTCCTGGATCCTCCGCTTCATGAGTTCGTTCCTACAGATGAGAAGGATATCGAGGACTTGGCAAGGGATATGAACCTGACGGTAGAGGAAGTAAAGAGCACTTGCGATTCCCTGCATGAGTTCAACCCTATGATGGGCCATAGGGGATGCCGCCTCTCCGTTACTTATCCTGAAATTGCAAGAATGCAGACAAGGGCGGTGATGGAAGCAGCTATTGAAGTAAAAGAAGAAAAAGGCTATAATATTGAGCCGGAAATTATGATTCCTTTAGTAGGAGACAAGAAAGAACTGAAATATGTGAAGGAAGTCGTTGTGGCAGTGGCAGAAGAAGTGAAGAAAGAAAAGAATTCGGATATCGTTTACCATGTAGGTACGATGATTGAGATTCCGAGAGCGGCTCTGTTAGCGGATGAAGTGGCAGAAGAAGCGGAATTCTTCTCCTTTGGAACCAATGACCTGACACAGATGACCTTCGGGTTCTCCCGTGATGATGCGGGCAAGTTCCTGGCATCTTACTATAAGAGCAAAATTTATGAGTCCGACCCGTTTGCAAAATTGGATCAGAACGGCGTAGGGCAGCTGGTTAAGATGGCAGCAGAAAAAGGAAGGACTACAAGGCCGGACTTGAAACTGGGGATTTGCGGCGAGCATGGCGGGGATCCTTCTTCCGTGGAATTCTGCCATAAGGTTGGATTGAATTATGTGTCCTGTTCACCGTTTAGGGTACCTATTGCTCGGTTGGCGGCAGCACAGGCGGCTATTAACAACTAGAGGAATTAGACAACCCTATATTTACTTCTGTACCTTAACGGTGTCGAGAGAGGATGTAAGGGCATTTATGGCTGAACGTCCAGAGTACACAAAGGCTAACAGATTTAAAGATATTGTGGTAAAAGTCTATATATAAGTTCTGCAAGGGAAAGCAAAGTGCTTTCCCTTGTTTGATGTTTGGGAATAGACCCTATTTCGGGGTTTGTTCCCTTTTTTTATTCAATATCTTTAATGAAGGAGGTTCAGGTATGAACAACACAGCGTTAAGAGCAGGGGCACAGAGTGCCAACAACACACACATGGTTTTTGCAAACGAGAAACATGAAAGATTCTATTATGAAAAACTGGAACAGGCGAGGTATCAGGACTGCTATCACAAGGCTTTGATCTACATTCTCGGTATTTCTGAGGACACGAGGAATCATTTCAGCCAGATTTACGATATGAAGTCCGGATGCGTCAAAACAGAGTGTCTGCATCAGGGCTGGCAGACCAGCGGCAGCGTAAAGGTGGTAAGGCTTGCCTTTAACCTTTACACGGACGGAACGCCGGGCGTTGATGACTATAAGCGCAAGGACGAGCAGATCGGAGAGTGCAGGGGGTATTCCGTAAGCGATATTTTCTGCTGCGGCTACGCACTGTACTTCTGGCAGGGCATTCAGCTCCGTTACCCGGAATACTGCCGGAAACAGCGGTCTATCGAGGAAATCCTTGCAGAAATGGAGAGGAAACGTGCTGAAAATTCGACTGATGGGAACGAAGAATGATATTAAGTGGTTCGAGAGGATTCTGCAAAGACAGCCCAAAGTGGCTGTGACGGAAGTTTCCGAGCTGTACCGGAACAAGGGTACAAACAGGTATTACCGGGCTTATGTAGAAGTGCAGAAAGCCAACATCAAAGAAAAATCTAACTAAACGGAGGAATAAAACCATGTGTAAAGTGATAGCGATAGCAAACCAGAAAGGCGGAGTCGGCAAGACCACCACAACGAGCAGCCTGGGGATCGGGCTTGCGAAACAGGGAAAGAAAGTTTTAGTGATTGATGCGGACGCATTATGCCGAATTCGGCATAATGCGTCTTATACCGAAAAAATAGTTATTCCGAAGTTTCTAAGCTTTCATAGAAAATACAGTGATTTTATGAAAAACATCGGAATAACTAAATGTTTAGGTTATCTCAAGCCGGCCAGCTTACGAAATGTTTCCTCGTCTGTTTCGTCCCAGATTGGTTTTTCTTCAGGCACGGCTATATCTGCAGTTGCCTTATTGATTGCTTCCCGTTTCATTTCGGTGTCGGCATATGCATAAATGCGTGTAGTTTCCTCTGAGCAGTGCCCCAAAAATTCGCTCAGTATGCTCAATGGCATTCCGCTCCGATACAGATGGATCGCGCGTGTGTGCCGGAGCTGGTGCGGGTGTACTTTATCCGGCAGATCCGGGCAGATAAGCTTTGCCGTTTTCCCGTATCTTTTCATAAACACCTCTACCGTGTCCTGCGACATCTGGTGGCGTATGCCGTGCGTGGTGATATAAAATAAAAATTCATCAGTATTCTTTTTGTAGTCAGGGTGAAACTTCTCCAGGTATTTCAAAAGGTGCCGGTAAGTAGCATCCATCATAGGCACTGACCTGGTTTTACTGCCTTTGCCGGTCAGATATAAATAGGGTGTTTTCTCATTAAAACAGATATCCTTTATGCGTATGTCAAGCATTTCCTGACATCTGGCTGCGGTATCGTACATCAGGATCATAAAAAACTGGTTGCGCATTTCAGAGATTTTTTTGGCATTAGGCTGCTTTAATAGTATTTCAAGTGCGGATTCGCTCAAAAACTCAACTGTTTTAGGCCTGCCTTTCTTTGCGGGGATTGATTTCATTTCCGCATAAAGTGAGAACTGGGAAAAATCTTTTGTCCCATTATATTTGGCGAACGACCGTAAAGCCATCAGCCTCTGGTTGCAGGTGGATGCGCTGTTGTTCCGCTCCCTGGACAGCCATTCCATGAATTCAGAAACAGATTCACCACTGAAACAGTCCATTGTTATTTTTGTCATGCCTATACCTTTTCTGCTGTTTAGGAAATCAAAAAATAGATTGAAAGCATATTTATAGGATGTAACCGTGTTCTCACTGTAACATTTTTGCTTCGGCAGGTATATCTGAAAGAAATCACGGAGCCTTTTTGTCAATTCAACGTTTTCCTTATTCATGAGCCACCTCCGGGATAAGTGATGCATACAGGTTCATATCCATGCCTGACATTTCAGAAAAGAATTCAGGTACAAGGTGGATATAGTATGCCGTGTGCGAAATACAGGAATGCCCCATGTATGCGCTCAGGTACGGGAGCATGCTCCTTAGGTCTGCGCCCTGCTTCATCCATTTGTATATACGGTATGTGGCAAATGTGTGCCGGAAGTCATAAGGCCTTGGGCTGTTGCCGGCCACAAGCTCGAAATGGCAGTTTCCCCAGCATTCGTGGAACGATTTCCGTACCCAGCTTGCCGTGTAGGCAGCGCCGCCAAACCGCTGGCAGGGGAACAGGTACTCGCTTTGGGGGAATTCGTTTTTCAAAAAAGGGTAGTATTTTTCCAAAATCCCGACCAGTTCTTCCGGAATGACGACCATCCTGTCCCTGTGCCCTTTGGATTCTGGTATGATCAGGTTTTTTGCCCGGAGGCTGAGGTTTTCAAGTTTTATCAGTCTGGCTTCCTGGGGACGGAGGCCGCAGCAGAACAGAAGCCTGAAATACACGGGAATCTGTAGATGCCTGATCCGGGAGCGTGGGTTTACAGGATATGAGTCTGCCTCATGGAAAAAAGCTTTCAGTTCTTCTTCTGTAAAAATATGCGGCTGGTATGGCGGGTCTGTTTTCGGTGATAATTCCGGCGGAATTACATAAGCAGTTTTACCCACGCGGTTCATATATTTTGCAAGCTCACGCACCGGCCCAAGCCGGTTCTGGAAGCTCACGGATTTTTCTGTCGGTTTTATGACAGCCCATGCGTTCCCAATTTCTGCGGACAAAGTAGGTTCGGCAGGGAAGTTATCCGTACAGAATTTATCAAAGCAGCGGAGGATTCGTCCGCTTTCTATATAAGGAAAACCAAGTGTATGTTTTTCCTGGATGAAATCGGAAATATATTGGCCAAAAGCACAGTGAAAGGTTGGATTCATCTCAGTTCCTCCCTTCCCAGCGGAATGGACTCCAACGTCAGGGGACATTCTTTCAAGCCGGACAATTCAACGCTGATATATGGCTTTGTGGAATCGGGGCTGCTGTGTCCGAGAACTTCTTTGATGGTATCAATGGAGACATCCGATGCCAGCATCCAGCTTGCCAGTGTCCTTCTCATGGTATGGAAGCCCTTCCGCTCGTCCGCCTGCCATGCGATGCCTGCTTTTGCTGCATTGTGTTTGATAATTGAATGGGCAGACCATGTTTTCAGGGGGTCATATGGAGGCCTGCTGCGGAGGAAAATGATATCCGTTGCGGTGTTTTCCGGCCTGGCTTCCAGAATGTATTCGGCAACGGCGTTGAGGACTGCGACAGGGACAGGAAGCATGACTGGTTTGGAAGTTTTGCTCTGGATCAGGCGTATCTCCCTTAACCGCCAGTCAATGTCCGAAAACCTCAGTGTGAGGACATCCACGCCCCGGAGGCCGGTATAAGCCGCAAGCATTATAATTGCGTAATCTCTTTTTCCTAATGCTGTGCTTTTATCCGGAGCGTTCAGGATGGCCGTTACTTCGTCCTTATCAAAACCGGAATGTATTTTTTTACGGTTAGGCACTTTAATTGTAAAGATGGTTTCAAGGTTAAGGCTGCAGAGTGAATTTTCAGACAGATAGGCACCAAAAGACCTGAGCAGGGAAAGGGAATCCCCAACATTTCCATAACTGTCAGCAAGGACAGGCAGATAACTGTTTATATCTGAAATTTCCAGACCTTTCAGATCATCAAATCCAAGACTTGCGACATAACGAAGGAAATGTTTGATCTTGGGCTTGATTCCCCTCAGTGTAGTAGTTCGGCAGCCTTGTGCAAGCCTGTGATTCAGATAATCCACCAGAATCCGGTTAAGGCCCTCTGGAATGGACGATGTAAGTATGGACGGCTCATAGGACCAGACATAATTTCCTGTATTCATGATGCTGGTCATAATTATAATTGTTTTCCTGGTGTACCGGTACTTTGTGCTGTTGATCACGCCATCCTGATAAAGGCGGAAGTAGTACCAGATACAGTTATTCCCCTCATCCTCAGAATAAACCGAAACTGAATGAGTCGAGAAATAAGATGTGACCGGAGAGATGCCATAACATTTATACATGTAGGTTGTTTTCTTAGCCCTCCCAAATGAAACGATACATTGCCATGCCTTATCAATCAGATCGCTGACAAGTGGCTTGGTACAATTTGACATAATAAAATCTCCTTCCTGATATTTTTCATCTAGAAAAGATTACCTTATTATGCCGAAACTTTGTAGATAAATCCTCAAGAAATCATATCGGTATCAAAAACCTCGGAATAACCATTTTTTCGGTATAAGATGCGCAGGGTAGCTTGACCGCAAGCCTGGGCTTCACGGAGCCGGACAAGCTGGATGTTACTCTTGCGAACGTATTGGAAAAGGTGATCAATGATGAAGAAATGGAACCAGATTACGGTATCTTAAAGCATGAGGAAGGCATTGACTTGATGCCGGGGAACATTGAGCTGTCCGGCCTGGAGGTTTCTCTTGTGAATGTGATGAGCCGGGAGATTATGCTGCGCTCTTATGTGGAGAGGGTAAAAGATGGATACGATTATATTCTGATCGACTGTATGCCCTCGCTTGGAATGATTACCATAAATGCCTTTGCCTGCGCCGACAGCATACTCATTCCGGTTCAGGCGGCATACCTGCCCGTGAAAGGATTGGAGCAGCTTATCAAGACCATAGGCAAGGTAAAGCGGCAGATCAACCCGAAGCTGGAGATTGAGGGTATTTTGTTGACAATGGTAGATAACCGCACGAACTATGCAAGGGATATTACGGCGCTGCTTATCGAAACCTACGGAAGCAGGGTGCGGATATTCGAGAACAGCATACCGATGTCGGTGAGGGCGGCGGAAACGTCCGCAGAGGGCATCAGCATTTACGAGCATGACCCGAAAGGCAAGGTTGCCGGGGCGTACCAGTCCTTGACAAAGGAGGTGCTTGGCAATGGGCAGTAAGGCGGGGAGCGCATCAAAAGTCAGGCTGAACAGCTTTGATGATCTATTTGGCGGCGCAGAAAACACGTCGGGGGAGCAGATTATCCATGCGAAGCTGGCGGATTTACATACATTCAAAGGACACCCGTTCCGTGTCCTTGATGATGAAAAGATGGAGGAAACCACGGAGAGTATCGGCAAGTATGGTGTGCTTGTTCCCGGAATTGTAAGGCCGAGGGAGGGAGGCGGCTATGAGATCATAGCCGGACACCGCAGGAAACGGGGTTCTGAAAAAGCAGGGCTTGACACGATGCCCGTCATTGTCAGGAATTACACGGACGATGAAGCTACGATCATCATGGTGGATTCCAATATCCAGAGGGAGGACATTTTACCGAGTGAAAAGGCGAAGGCTTACGCCATGAAGTACGAAGCGATGAAGCACCAGGGTAGCAAAGGCGGCAGTACTCTTGATGAAGTGGGGGAAGCTGCCGGGGAAAGCGGAAAGACCGTACAGAGGTATGTATGGCTTGCAAGGCTCTCGGATGAGCTGCTTGGCATGGTGGATGCAAAGAAGATAGGGATAGCGCAGGGCGTTGATATTTCTTTCCTCTCAGAAGAACAGCAGCAGTATGTAACAGTCATTCTCCAGGAAACGGGCGCATCGGTTTCCAATGCGCAGGCGGCGAAGCTGAAAGAGTATGGGAAAAGCGGCGAGCTGACGCTGGCGATGGTCAGGCTGATACTGACGGAGGAAAAGCCGAAAGAGAGGAAAGTAACGATTAAGGGAGATAAGATCAACAGATATTTTCCGGAGGACTATTCCAATGACGATATAGAGGGCATCATTATCGGGCTTTTGGAGGAATGGCAGAGTAAGCGGTAAAGGAGGCGGCAGAATGGGCGAGCCATTGAGATTTGATTATTACTATGGCGTAGAAGCAGAGCAGTTTTCTTTTTACCGTGTTCCCCGCCTGCTGATAAAGGACGAGCGTTTTAAGGGGCTTAGCAGCGATGCTAAGCTCCTGTATGGGTTGATGCTTGACCGGATGTCACTTTCCATGAAAAACGGGTGGCTGGACGATGAAAATCGGGCATATATCATATACACAATAGATAATATCAGGGAAGATTTAGGATGCAGCAAGGAAAAGGCTGTAAAGGTTCTTGCGGAGCTAGATAAGGCCAAAGGGATAGGGCTTGTTGAGAAAATACGCCGAGGGCTTGGCAAACCGGATATTATTTATGTGAAGAATTTTATTATAGATGAGGGCAGAAAAGAGCCTTGCAACACTGATGTTTCCACAGAAGTCGGAAAAACCGACTTCAAGAGGTCGGAAAAGCCGACTTCAAGAAGTCAGGAAAGCCGACTTCAAGAGGTCGGAAAAACCGATTTCAGCAGGTCGGAAAATCTGACTTCAAGAGGTCGGGAAAACCAACTTCAAGAAGTCGGGAAACCAGACCCTAATTATACTGACTATAACTATACTAAACAGAATTATACTGATATGAGTTATCCCAATCCTATCAATCAATCCGTGGGGGATGTGGATAACACAGGGACACAGGGAAAAGCGGATACGATGGATGTGATGGATGAAACGAGCGCATATATGGCGCTGATCCGCAAAAATCTGGAATATGAACACCACATGAAGTATGGCCAGTATGGGGAAAAGGAGATGTACGAGGAAATCTATGAAACCGTCTGCGATGTGGTGTGCGTGAAGCGCAGGACAATCCGCATCAACGGGGAGGATTACCCTTACGAGCTTGTGAAATCCCGCTTCCTGAAGCTGAACAGCGGCCATGTGGAGTATGTCATGGGCTGTATGAAGGAAACCACAACAAAGATTACCAACATCAGGGCATACCTGATCACCGCCCTTTATAATGCGCCCTCAACCATGAGTCATTACTACCAGCAGGAGGTTCAGCACGATATGTACGGCGGCGGGTGGGCGGAAAAAGGAATCACTTAACGGACTTATGGACACAATGTCCAGAGGCGGCGAAAAAAACAGAGCAGTTTATTCTTTCGTCTGTTCTGTATCCGGCGTAAATTCAGCGATGTCATTCAGGGTAAAATCCCTGCCCAGGATATTCAGTATCATGTTCAGCGTGTGGGTGGTGACAGACTGGTTGTTTTTCAATCTCTGGATCTGCGACCGGCTGACACCGTGGCGGGTATAAAGGCTGTACTGGCTGATGCCGTTTTCCTTTAATGTTTGGAAAAGTTTGTCGAATTTAATCATAATTTGCGATATTTCCTTTCAGCTCCTTATTGAATATGTTTTATTATGCTCCTATAATGGAGATGGTTATAGTTACTAAAAATGGAGATGAAAAAGCAAAGGAGAACAGCAGGATGGATAAAAAAGAACTGAGGAAAAGATATGAGGAACTGGATGGAATGGGAAAAGCATTGCTGCTGGAAAAACTGGCTTTCTGTAAATTTGCAGACCATTATGATTTTGAAAATTATTTCAGGGCAGGGGAATTAAAGGACAGTGAACTGCTCTGCCTTGCCAGTTTCCTCTATCATCATGAATGTTTCCTGATGCTGATGGATATTATGAACCAATATAAAGAAAGGTTTATCTTCGCTGACACTTCCCTTTTGCGGGAGTTTGAGCCGGATGAAACCTTTATGGAGAGGATGGCAAGGCTTGACATTCTGCCAGGGGTATAGAAAATATGTGTAAGGAGATGAAAGGCTTATGGATAAAAAAGCATACATTACAGAGGAAGAACGGGAAAAATGCCGGAGAGTGGCGGATGCCTTTGCGGAGCTGGAAGATGTGGACGTTGTGGTGGTTGATGTTGGCAGATATGGCTTCGTAAAGCTGCAATATTACACGCCGCCAACAGGATTTGAGAATGATTTTACTTTCACGGACAGCCAGGCGCTGTTTAATGACCTGTGGGAAGAATGGCTGCATACACAGCTCATCATGCTTGCGAGGAAAATGAAAATAGAGGATATTGACTATGATGATATTTTCAGGCAGTTACCGGAAGAAAAGCAGAATGAACTTATGGGCAGGAAGCAGCATTTCGCAGAAGCAGCGGGAGTAGAAATAAAATGAGCCTGCCAGAGCGTGGCGGGTGGCACTTTCAGCCTTGTTGGAAATGTGATTATCTTTTCAATCACATTTCCGGCAAGGTTTCCAGGGGTACGGGGGTGGAAGACCCCTGTATTAAAAAAGATAAATACAGAACAGCGTAAGGGCGGTTATGAGTCAGTAGATTTGTAGCTGCCCTTTTTATTGTTTCCGGTCAGTGCATCAGGAAACGGGAAGGAGATGGATATGGAATCATTACGGGATGTCAGGAGGGTAATGGAGCGTGAAGTGAAAAAGGGGAGCTGCCCGCTTGCGTTTGACAGGCTGGAGTTTGGCAGCAAGCCTTTCCAGTCCATTACATCGGAGGAAAAGCTGGACGAAGCGCTTGCCTATTTGTTAAGGCTAAAGTCATTCCGGCAGTATGCGGAGAAAACCATAATCAACAACGTGTATATGGATTTGGATATCCTCTGCAAAAAGCCGCAATTTAAGCGCACCCATTCCGTCATAGACCGGGAGGGGATTTATGCGAGGGTGCAGCGTTACAAGAAGCGGTTACAGCCGGATTATGAAAGCGGGCTTTGTCTGGAAACGGTGCGGTGTATCTTCACGCTTCCAGAAGGGGAGGCGGAGAAATGCCGCATGACACATGACGGGCAGGAAACCTATGCGTTTATCATGTCAAACAAATATATCCTCGGCTTGTTTACCCATTGTGAAGCGGCAAGGAAATCCGTTGTTTCGGATGGGGTGGAATACGGACACCTTACGGAGCCGGAGCAGAGGATTGTGCTGCTTGACGGTGTGGGCGATGTGCTGTTCCAGGCATTATTGCTTGATGATGTGGGGTATATGGGCAATGAGCTGTCTGCGAACCTGCACACAATCTACTGCTTTAATGAAAAATGATAACTTCTGGACACGATGTCCAGAGGTGGAAAGGAAGAAGAATGGAAAAGGTGGATTTTCAGAAAAAAGCGGTCGTGGCATTATTGGGGAAAATAGCGGAAGCCTGTGGGAAAGCGGGCGTGAATCCCAACATTACAGTTTCCACAAGGCGTAGTGTTACCTGCTTTCAGTTAAGGAGGAGGGGCAACTGTATACAGGTTTCGGTAAAACAGTCAGGAGAGATGAATTATTTTCTTTCGGATATGCGGGGAAAGTGCAGCGGAAGGAAAATTTATTACCAGCTCTGCCCGGAGGACAGCCATGAACAGATCATAGAGAAATTTGCCGCTGATTTTGGCAGGCTCTATCAAGATTTCCTGACCGCTGACAGCCTTTGCGGGTTTACCGGAATCTGTTTATCCCATGATACGGATGCAGAAATGGAATTAAAGGTATATGAGGATTATATCGGGACAGAGTGCCTGTTACCGTAACTTTTGGACACGATGTCCAGAAGTGGGAAGGAGAACTATGGCGTATTTTAAAGTGAAGATTGTCTATGACATTATCTGCCGGGGGATTCCGCCTTAGTACACGGATTTTCCCGGAAATATAACAGGGAGGTGCTTCATGCAGGAGGAAGTGACACAAAAAACGATTGCCCTTGTGATAAAGGCGGCAAAGCTGGATGCCAACGTGCTGAAAGCGGCGATGAAGATGTACCTGAACCACCGTAAGCAGAAAGCGCAGAGAACGCATGGAAAAACTTCTGTGAAAAAGCTCATTGGAGAGGGAGTGGGGGCATCGTCCATCGAAATCACGGACGGCAACATCAAGTCATTTGAGCGTGTGGCAAAAAAGTATAATGTTGATTTTGCCATAAAGAAAGACAAGACAACCGCACCGCCAAAATATGTGGTGCTTTTCAAGGGCAGGGATGCAGACGCAATCGCACAGGCATTCAAAGAATTTGTTTATGGTAATGAAAAAAAGAAAGGCAGGGTTTCCCTACGGGAGAAACTGAACCATTTCAAGGACGCAGTATCGCAGGACAAGAACCGGGAACGGAGCCGGGAGAAAAACAAGGACAGGGGGCAGAGCCTATGAGCAATATCATAAACGGCATAGCCAAAGACTTAAAATCCATTCCTGAAAATATCAAGGCAAAGACCGGGAATGTAGACAAAAAGAAACTTGTCCTGATGAACCTCCCCCATGTGCTTGCCGGATACTTCTGTGACAAGATAGCGTGTTTGTGGCGGGTATCGCCGGGGCAGGATGCTTCCGCAAAGATGATGGAAGTCATGGCGGGGCTGGAAGGTTTATTTTCCAATCCACTGCCGAGTTTCTATCCGAGTGACCTTCTGATCGGGGTGTGCTGCGGCATCGCTTTACGGCTTGCGGTATATTTCAAAGCAAAGAACGCCAAGAAGTTCCGGCATGGCAGGGAGTACGGTTCTGCCAGGTGAGGTGCATAATCTTAACTGTAAGCAACACATATATTGACGCAGGAGGGTATGCACATGAATGATTACAGCAAAATCACAGCCCTTTACTCCCGCCTATCAGTGGGGGACGAGGACAGGGACGGCGGCGAAAGCAACTCCATACAGAACCAGAAGA
>BLLT01000048.1 GCA_011958945.1 Lachnospiraceae bacterium
ATCGCCGTGTGAAAAATCTATTTTTCACACTAATAACCATGCCCTTTCCATAGCCTGAAAACTTTCATGCATCCTCCATGCCGCCCTTTTGCTGCAGCTGTCACATACATTTCTGTATCCGTTATACATTTTATACCCATTTGGACACAGCAGCCGCAAACTGCCTTTACGCGTGCAGGAACAAATACAGCAGCATATATATCCCATTAGGAATGCATACCAGCCCTGCTTTCACCAAAATGCTGAACTTCCGTTCCGCCACCGTCAGCCAAAAGGCCGCTGCACCGATTAACACCACATTCAGGAAGACGACCATGGACGTACATACCCCCGCCGTCATGTTTACCAACGCTAAAAGAGCCCACAAACCAGCCGTCTGCCCTCTTTGTATGCCCGCCGTTTCTCTATCATATTTTCTTCCGGCTGCATCTTTCATGCTCCAGAACTTCACATTTCCTGCACTTTCCCTTCCGTTACCCCCATCCTTCCCATCAAAAATCCACAGCAGGAGCCAAATGGTAGCCGGAATCACAAAGCTGGCCGCCACGGCCTTCCCCTGCCACGTCCTCGTCAGGAAAAAAGTTTCATTTGTATAAATGGATACATTCCCGAAGATCTGCAAAAGCGCCATTATAATCATAAAAAAAGGAAGATGCTCCCGCTTATCCTTCAACAAATGTCTGCCAATCTGATAAAACACAATATACGCTAAAGGAATCCACACGAAGGAAAGCACGCTATGGTTCAAAATCGTCGGATGTACCCCGCTCATCCTCCCGATATAGGCCACCCATACAGGCAGCACAGCCAGGGAATGTCTGATATCCAGAGAAGTGGTTCCCCCGGTATACGGCTTAATCAGGTACATCGTATTGCTTTGCCACGTAACCAGCGACTGAGCCACATATTCCGCATCATCACCGTCAAAAGATGTAAGGGTAAAAGCCTTATACAGCTGCCAGAAAATCAGGCCGAAGAATACAAGCCACCCGGCCGCCTCCTCCCATCCCATCTTTCTGCGCTGCAAAACAGGAATACTAATGGCCGGATTCCCTTTTTTATAAGACCATATGCCTATGCCAATCCCCGCTGCCGCTGCCAAAGCCAACGCTCCGGTAAACCATCTTACCATAACGAGGAAGCTGTCATATTTTACCAAAAGGATACACGGCACCGTTACCAGCCAGCATAAGGGCAGCATAATAAAATAGCCGGCAGCCAGGGCCACCCCTATACCCCTCTTTTCTTCCGGAATCCACGGCATCGGTATCAGGCCGATACAGAAGGGAACCGCAAACAACCATAAAATAAGGCTTAAAACCTTGATAACAATCATATCCTACCCCATTTCCGCCTAAATGCATACCTAATATTTCCACAGTTCCGCAGAAATTTGCACGGTAATTTCAAGTGTGCTGCACTAGGCCATCGTTCTCATAGATTACCGGTCACAGAGGAAACCGTAATCTTTCCTATTAGTTTACCCCAATTCCCTTTATCTGTCCATGGACAATCCCATAATTCCATGTTAAAATACATTCAATGAGCAACAAGTTTGTGTCTGCGCATCGTCCACAAACCTGCGATTAGGGCACGGCCAATAACCTAGTGCACTGGCTCGTTGCCCGCCGAAATCAAGCAGTGCCAAAATAGATATAAATAGGCAAAACAGAAAAAACGGAGAGGAATTCATCATATGAGGAAAGTACTTATCATAGGCGCCGGCCCTGCCGGGCTTACCGCTGCTTATGAATTGTTAACCAACAGGCAGCCCGGGAATCCGGCTGTAGATAATGATTATGAAGTAATTGTATTTGAAGAAAGCGAAGCCATGGGCGGTATCTCCAAAACAGTCAACCACAATGGAAACCGTATGGATATGGGGGGACACCGGTTTTTCTCTAAAGTTCCCGAAGTGAACGAATGGTGGGATAAGATGCTTCCGGAGCAAGGCTCCCCCTCTTATGACGATATTCTTCTGCGCCGGAAAATGCCTTTAGCTTCGAGCGGCCCCAACCCTCAGAAGGACGAACGGGTCATGTTAAACAGAAACAGGGTATCCCGCATATATTTTAAAAAGAAATTTTTCGACTATCCCATCTCATTGAAATTTGAAACCCTTAAAAATATGGGATTTTTAACTACCATTCAAGTATTTTTCAGCTATCTGAAAACACTTGTACACAAAAGGGAAGAAAAGTCTTTGGAGGACTTTTATATTAACCGGTTCGGCCAGAAGCTTTATGCTATGTTTTTTGAAAACTATACGGAAAACCTCTGGGGCAGGCATCCTTCCGAAATCGCCCCGGACTGGGGCGCGCAGCGGGCGAAAGGCTTATCCATTTTTGCTATTATCATGGATATGTTCGGCAAGCTTCTGCCCGCTAAGAAAAACCGCAAAGTGGAAACCTCTCTCATTGAGCAGTTCAAATATCCCAAATTAGGCCCTGGGCAGCTCTGGGATGTAACTGCGGAAGAAATTATTAAACTGGGCGGTAAAATTTTAAAAAACAGCAAAGTAACCGGCTTCACAAAAGATGAAAACAATCACATCGTTTCCCTGACTTACGAGCATGAAGGCACGGTATCTACTATGGAAGGGGATATTTTCATCTCTTCCATGCCAATCAAAGATTTGGTAGGCGGCATGAATGATGTTCCTTCCAAAATGGCCAAAATTGCCGCCGGACTGCCTTACAGGGATTATCGCACGCTGGGCGTTTTAGTGCCCAAGCTGAACTTGAAAAATAAAACAAAGATGAAGACCGTGGGCAATATCGTTCCCGACTGCTGGATTTATGTCCATGATAAAACCGTCAAGCTGGGCCGGCTGCAGATATACAATAACTGGTCCCCTTATATGGTCAAAGATTTGAAGCATACGGTCTGGGTAGGCCTGGAATACTTCTGCAACGAAGGGGATAAACTCTGGAACATGTCCGATGCGAAGTTCACCAAATTCGGCCTGCACGAAATGGTAAAAATGGGGCTCATCGACGATGCTTCCCAGGTTCTTGATACCCATTCCGAACGGGTGAAAAAAGCTTATCCCGCCTACTTCGACACCTACAAATACATGGATAAGCTCACTGAATATCTGGACACCATCGATAATTTATACTGCGTAGGACGCAATGGCCAGCACCGGTACAACAACATCGACCACTCCATGTGCACTTCCTTCGAGGCCGTCAAGAACATCAAAAACGGCATCCTCGACAGAAGCAACGTATGGAGCGTGAATACGGAAAAGGAATACCACGAAGAAGCCAAATCCAATGAGATGGAATGATTTAAAACAGCATAACTGAAATTAAAAGCTCCCATTATATCATGCGAAACAACAGCAAAAGGGGAATTCCGGCTGCTATTGCCCATAATATAATGGGAGCTTTTCTATTTGCCTAAATTCATGGAACAAAACATCCGCCTTTTGATATTTTTATCCAGCTTTGCTCATTTCATGCCGAATGAAGTGCTTTTTTAAAATTATTCATGTTATTTAGTGTAAAAAACAGATTAATTCCTCTTTATTTTTACACGTATATATGATATGATATGCAATAGCACTAAACCTTTTTCACTACCCATTCACACTTCATAAGGAGTAAACGCAGCCTATGTACCGCAAAATAGCGACATTTTTGGAAAACTGGAAAGAAGACCCCCACCGGAAACCTTTGATTTTACAAGGGGCAAGACAAGTCGGCAAAACATACTCACTTTTAGAATTCGGACGCACCCATTACGAAAACACTGCCTATTTTAATTTTGAAACTAATCCTGCATTATCGGACACCTTTGCAGGCAATATTTCCCCCGCCCATTTGCTCCCTATCCTTTCCCATATAGCGGGCACCACCATAATTCGGGAGAAAACGCTTATCATCTTTGATGAAATCCAGCTTTGCGAACGGGCATTAACTTCTTTAAAATACTTTTGTGAAAACGCACCTGAATACCATATCATTGCTGCCGGCAGCCTGTTGGGAATCGCCGTGAACCGCTCTTCCTTCTCTTTTCCGGTGGGCAAAGTTGATATGAAAACTTTATATCCCATGGATATGGAAGAATTCCTGATGGTTCTGGGCGAACATATGTTGATGGAACAGATAAAAGACCATTTCGAAAATAATCTTCCGCTCCCCCCTGCATTACACGAATCGGCCATGCAGCTATACCGCCAATATCTAGTGATAGGGGGAATGCCCGAATGTGTCATGCAATTTGCCGATACAAAAGATTATATACTCGTCCGCCATACGCAAGATAACATTTTAATCGGCTATCTCAACGACATGAGCAAATATAATACAGCCAATGAAATCAAAAAGACCCGGCTCACTTATGACAATATCACGGTTCAGCTTTCTAAAAAAAATACGCGTTTTCAATACAAGCTGCTTAAAAAAGGCGGCAGAGCCTCTGAATTCGAAAATGCCATTGAATGGCTGGCCCTGTCCGGTATCATTTCGCAAGTCTATGAAACAGAACAGATACTCAAGCCCTTGGAAAACTACCGTAATATTGATTCCTTTAAAATCTATGTGTCGGACATAGGGCTGCTTATGGCCAAAAAAGAACTTTTGCCTCAGGATATCCTATATCCTACCAACAATATTGATGACTTCAAAGGCGGCCTGACTGAAAACTACGTAAATATGCAGCTCACTATCAGCGGTTATAAGACTTATTACTGGGTCTCCCAGCGTGGAGCAGAAGTTGACTTCATTATTCAAAAAGAGGGGAAAATAATCCCCATAGAAGTAAAAAGCGCCGATAATACGAAAGCGAAAAGCCTGCAATCCTATATAAAAACTTACCGGCCGGATTATGCCATCAAGCTATCGTCTCGGAATTTCAGCATGGACAACGGAATAAAAACAGTTCCATTGTATGCCGCCTTTTGTATTTAATCTAAAAGATATTCCCAGGAACTAATTTACCCCCAGTTCCTGGCACACTTTATCGGCTATCAGTTTCGCCCCCGCCGGATTGGGATGGGTTCCGTCGCTTGTATATTGCCGGATGTTTTCGGCCGTGATACCGCATTCATACACATCAATAACCGAAACCCCCTTCGCATTTGCCACCGCTTTGATCCACGCATTATAATCTTTCGCCGTAGTACTATGGACGTTGGTATAGGAATAGCCTTCCCCGGCTTCATTCCATCTGCCCACTTCCGCAATAGTGCAGCAATAAATCTCCGTCTGCGGGTAACGCTCCAGCATCTTATCCAACATCAAGGCATATGCCTCGCTGAAAGTCTTAATATACCCTTCCTCCACCGATGATACCCCATCATAGGCTCCCAGCGGAATATCCGTCAGCAAGTCATTAGCCCCCATCAGAATCAATATCACATCCGGGTCTTCCCCTTCATCCCCGGCCAAATCCAGCACCCTGCAATTCCCGCAGGCAAACCTTCCGTCTCCGTTATCCTGCGACTGCCCGCTCACCGTGCTCCCCGAATAGGAAGCATTCCGGCAAAGTTCCATGCCCGTCCTTTCCAGCACCTGCATCCACCAGGTATCCTCCACCCTGGTAATCTCCCCCATCTCCGGGTAAAACTTACTATAATAATCCGGGATATACCCTGTAAAAGTGGAAATACTATCCCCGCAAATACTCACCGTCTTTCCTGCAAACGGAGAAACTGCTTCCTCCGCCCCGTTTTCATTCCCCTGAGCGAAACCATTCCCGCCCTCTGCATCTTCTGCGTTTACAGCATTTTCCGAATCCTCCCCTTCACCCGATATATTCCCCGGCTCCTGCCCATCATCCGCACCCGACACATCCCCTGGCTGCTGTCCATCATCCCCAACCGCACCATCCGACACATCCCCTGGCTGCCGACCATCATCCCCAACCGCACCATCCGACACATCCTCTGCCTCCGCCGTCTCATCCAACCTCTCCGCTTCCGCCTTCCCCTGCCCGCTTCCACACCCTGCCAGTGCCCCACACATTCCAACCACCAGCACAGCCGCCAGCAAAGCATCCAAAATCACCCTTATCTTTCTTCTATCCATACTCCTCCTACCCTTTCCACTCAATTCCCCCACAAAATTCTCCGCTATACCACATCTCTTTTCTACTCTCCCCACCCAATTGTGAAGCCCAATACCCTTGGCCGAATATTCCGGCAATATGTTCTGTGCAAAGCCCTTTTTGTGTCACGGAATCAAGACCATAGAAATCAAGAGGGGCTATCCCCGAATGATTTCTGCCCTATTGGGCTTGATGAAGTGCCCGACACATCAGGCTTTGCACAGAACATATTGCCGGAATATTCTCTCAACCTCAACCTCAACCCCACTCCCACTTCACAAATCCACTACTTCTTAAACATCGACTGCCTGGCTCCATGTGCCGCACCGCGGTTTTTCAGTATATCGTCCACCGCATCCATGCGCAGCCCCGCATCGATAAAGTCGCAGTGCTTGCAGAACGGATAATTCTGCCTTCCCGTCCGCATCGCTTCCCGCAGCACCTTATATCTATCGCTGTTCCACCCCTCCTTCAAAGGAGTTTCGTGCAAATCCGCCAAATCCGTCACTTCAAAGTTATCACAGCAGCAAATCCCCAGCTTGCCGTTGGGCATAATCCACATATCCGTATAAGGCATCAGACAGGTTTCCTTGACTACCTTCTCCGTAGCCTGCTTATTCGGCGCACTCCCTGCCCGATTCGTGAGCACTTCCTTCAAATAACGCATCTGAATCAGCACATCCACATCCTTAAACTCCTGCGGATGATCCAGCATATACTTATAAATCACCTGTATATTCCGGTGCAGCTTCATATCCAGGCAATAATTATTAATAATCAGCTGATTCACATACGGAATAATTTCCTTCACCTTAGGCACATCCAAAAGCAGCCCATTGGTCGATACAAAAATAAACGCTTCCGGAAGCTTCTCCCTGGCATATTTATGGAACTCCACAATACGGGTATCCAGCCAAGGCTCATTATTCCCATACATAGTCAAATGCCCCTTATACCCCCACTCCGCCAGCTGGTCTATAATACTATAAAAAAGTTCGTCCTCCATCCTCTTATAAGGCCGCTTTTCCGCATTTTTATTCGCCGTACAAAACTCACAGGTACTGTTACACCGGTTAATCGTTTCCAGATTCACCACCAGGGGATGAGGCACCTCTTTCGCATTCATAAAATACTCTATATAATTCTTCTGCAGCTTTCTCCTCGTCACAAACTGAAGCTTCAAATAACTTTCACTGGCCAACACAGGAAAATACTTCCTCGCGTTCCATCCTAATCTTCCTAAAAAATTGTGTACTCTTACTGGCATATCAATTCCTCTTTCTTTTTTTAATATTTCCCCCTCATCCTGCATTTATGACGCAAATCCTCCGCCGAAAATACATTCCTTACCCATTTTTCAGCATAAAGGGAAGTTCTACAACCGCATTTATCATATCACCGAACGGATTTCCGGTCAAGGATACATATACTTATGGAACAAAGCAATTTTGCGGGGCAAGGCGATGCGGTGGGCGGCCTGCCCTGCCAAAATGGAATTTGGTTTTGCGGCTATTGCGAAAAAGCAGTCATTTCACTTATGAAATGGCCTAAAACCAGGGAAAAACCGCCATGGATGGCGGTTTTAAGAAGCATGGGCACGGATGCCCATTGCTTCTGGCCCGTCCGCTTCCCACTTCTTCCTCCATTTCATTAGTGAAATCAGCTTTTTCGCTCAGCCGCAAAACCAAATTCTATGCCGGCAGAGCAGGCCGCCCGCCGCATCGCCCCGCAAAATTGATTTGCGTTTACTTATGGAACAAAGCCTTTCCCCCACATGGAAAACATATTCTCCCCCTGCAAATAATAAGGCAGGAAACGAATAAACAAGCTATACCCGAAAGCTGCCGTTACATATCCCATAACCCCTAAGCAAATCCATTTCCCAACCCTTACACTTAAAACCTCCGCCAATGCGCAAATTTTCCCAACCCCTACCGTAACCAGATACATAAAAGGAATCAGCACCGGAAGAATATACCTTCCCTGGGGCTGGAATTCCCACGTATAAGAATAGTAAATGCTCAGGCCTATAGTAATCACACAGAATAAAATCATGCAAAAGTAAAAGAAAGCCTTCCCTTTCCTTCCGCCCTTCCATTCCTCATGCTCCAAATATCCATTGGCGTTTTCACCGTATACACCGGAAACCGCCTGTACCCCTTCTTTCCCTTTTCTGCCTCCCCTTCCCTCCAGGTAAGCTTTCCTTATCCTTCCCGCCGGAAGCAAAGCCGCAGCACACGCCGCAATCCAAAGCCGTTTATAATAAACATAAATCAGGCCATGGGTAGGAATAATCATGGGGCCGAACATAGCGATAAAACTGTCCCTAAGCACCCTGATATATCCCGTATCAAACAACATTTCCTTCAAACTCTTCCCCCCGTTCTGGTACGTAAACCTGGTAAGCGGATTAAATTCTTCGGCAGCTGTTAAAATCGCGCATTCCCTCCTGGCGTCCATCGCTATGATATCTCCATTATAAAGCACCGCATTTCTGGCAAACCACCAGCCAATTCCCAGCAGTACAATCAGGGAAATATAGAACCCCTTCCGAAGCATCGGCTTCCATTCTATCCACAGCCCTCTGTCCAGATGAATATAATTCCCCACAAACAGAAAGATAGCCGCTAATATCATCCCATAAGCATTATAATAAGACATAGCGCATAAAATAATCCCTGCCGACAGCAGCAAACACCCCTGCCTGTCAAAGCCCTCCCTCTGAGCCCTGAGCAGCGCATAAAAAATAATAGCCACCGACAGCATCGCCATGGAATCCGTATTCACATAGGAATGGATAAAAATATTTTGGGGCAGAAAGACCACCAGCAGCGTAAACGTCCACTGAATGTATGGATTCCCCCATGCTTCCTTCGCTATTTTCCTCACAAAATAGGCCATCAGCACACCCAAAACCACATTTACCATTCGCGCCGCCAATAGCAGCACATACCCGTCATTGGTAACCAAACACAAAAGCCGTAACAAAAAGCCCTGAATAATATAAGTCAGAATAGGCTGAAAAGCATAGGATGCCCCATATCCCGCCAAAAGCACTTCCGGGTCCGCCCCATGGGGCAGCGCACCATATTTGCATATGTAGTTTACCACCTTAAACCGGTTAATTTCATCCGGCGGATCACCATAAGTCTGTACCATGGCAAAACACATAATAGATGCGAATACCAGTAAATAAAAAACGGCTTCTATAACACGTTCCCTTTTCCTTTTATCCCTAAATACTCCCACTTTTCCTTGCCCGCTCCTTTCCTCCTGTGCAGCTTCCAGGCAGCTGTGAAACCAATACCCCCGGCTGAATATTCCGGCAGCCCAGACTCTCACAACTGCCTATGTGTCAATTTTAAACATCCAGCGCATACACATATACCGCATAGGGTTTCCCGTCCGTTCCGTATACCCCGGCCAGTTCCATCCCAAGCGCCTCCGCATTGCTTAATGCAAACCGGGAAAAAATATACTCGCCCCCCATTTGCACAAATGCCTCACTATTAATATACAGTTCTTGATCCGCCGCCGCAAAAGACTTCAAAGTGCTCACGGCCGAGGCCTCCGTTCCGGAGTAAAGATATGCCCTTGCCCCCCAGTCGTCATAATAAATCCTGCTAGGTTCCATCCTTTCTATGGCCGGCGCGATTATCTGACGGAAGTCCTCTTTATATTGCTGGGGGTAAAAGCCCAGATACCCATCCAGAGTGGCTATCCCATTATACTCCAGCACCGCCGGATGAAACCCATACGCTGCCGCCCATTCCCCCTCATAGCCGATATCCTGCTTTATCATGCGGAACAATTCAACGGAATAAAACTCTTCATAGTTCATTTCATCCGTTTCCTTCCCCTTCCAAATCTCTAACGCCTTATTTTTACAGGTATGGTACAAATCGTTGTATCTGGAAGGAGTAAACAATATGAGCGCAAACGCTAAAACCGCCAAAACATTTGCCCCCAGGCGCAGCCCCCGGGGAAACTTCCGCCAGTACTGCCGCCATCCCCTCCCGGCCTGATGCCCGCTTTTTTGCTGATTTCTGCTGCCTGCGGATACCCCTGCCATTTTATACGATAAGCCATACCCCCTCTGCAGAATAAGGAAAAACGCAGCATACCAGAGAAACGGGCTGAAAAATACAGTACGGTTGAACTGGAAGCCTTTTAACGGCGGAAGCAGCGTTTCTACCAGCCCCCTAAAGGCCCCCCAATTATAAATCCCATATACCAGGCTGTTGAACACCAGCACAAGCATCACCAGATTATAGATATCATGGAAAATCCCCCTTCCGTTTTTCTTCACCAGATATTTCCCGTTTAAATAAAAGAAATAAACCACGCATATCCATAAAACCAGCTTGTCATGTACACTTTCCGCATGGAACATGCCATGCATCCAAACATCCACGCTCTGAGCTAAAATCTGCCCCGCCGGCAAATCCGCCTCCACCATCGTTGAACGTATGGTTTCCACGCCGCCAAAAAGCATCACATAGAACAGTCGATATTCAAAAAGCACATACCCCAGCCCAAGCACAAACAACGCCCCAATCAAGGATACCGCCACTTTTTTATCCCGGAAACTCAGCCAGATAATCCCCACTGAAAGATAAGCTAAAATAAAAAATCCAAAATAGGAAAAATAAGAAAGAAAAGGATAGCAGAACAACGCAACATACCATTTTGCCGAAGGCCTCCTATAAATCTGCCGCAGTAAATACAAGGCCAGCGGAATGGAGGCAAAAGGAATCCCAAAAGCCGGAAACATATTCAAAACGCCGTAGGACAGCCCGAACATCGCCGCCAACGGCTTATACTTTTCAAACTCAGCCCCATACCAATCCCTGGCAAGTACCCAGACCGAAAAGACTGCCAGGATAACTTTCAGCAAATACCCTGTAATATAAGCCGCAAAGGAAGGAAGAAAGAAATACAGCAATGTATAAAGCGATAATTCCGAAGGCAGATTATCCCTGGTCACACCGCCCAAAAAGGGAACATCCACCCCATGGGCAAAAAAACTGTCCGTATTTTTTAACATCTGGAACTGGGCTGCAAACAAATCCAGATTATCATGCACCGCAATATGGCTGCTTTCCCCGAAAATGGCATACACTGCCGCCACTGACAGCAAAAATAACCCTATTAAAATCGCGTACCAATTGTCAATTATTTTTTTCTTCATATTTCATGCACTTTCTTTTCCCCTGCTGTCACTCATCTGCCGTCCGGACAAAACCGCTTCCGCCCGGTCATACATCAGTACCGACAACGCGGTATAGAATAACCCCATATTATAAATCATATAACGGGGCTGACAGAAAATCATAGCGCCCACCACCAGCGAATTGATGATTACGCCGCCAAGCACCACCTCCGCCAGCGCCGCACTTCTATCCCTTTTTGCCCAGCATTTCTTCTCCCATACCCAATATCCATAAAGCCCCAGATACAAAAGATATGCTATCACCGCATAAATGTTCAAAAGCCGGTTTACCCTGGCAATAGAATTCACAAACCCTTTCCATGCATTCGCCGCATAAACCCTAATCAAATCCCCTTTTTCCTGCCCCAGCAATATCTTCGTCATATCACCGCAATATTCATCGTACTTTAATACCGCTTCGATTTCCGAAGCCTCCATATTTTCTTTAATATATCCCTGTACTACAGGATTGATAATACCATAACCAATGGCATCATAACTATCCGCATAATGGGAGGACAAATCCACCCAGCCTTCCGGCGCATAAGTAATTTTCAGCCCCTGCCTGTCCGCTTCCTCGGAAATCTCCTCATACAGCCCCCGCAGCACCTCATCCTCAAACAAATGAGCATCTTCTTCATCAGAAGTATAAATCAGCGTGCAAAGCATCCCCATCGCAGTTCCCGAATGCTCAATCCACGCGCCCCGGACACAAAAGTTATATAGTTTATCCGTAAAGCGGCATGCAATAAAAATACCCGCCGTTATCCCCAGCAAAAGAATCAGTTTTTTGCCCCGCCTTTCTTTCACCAGGTAATATAATAAAAAGACCGCCGCCATCAGGCAAAGGCTAACCAGCATCTGTTTCCTCAAATTCACCAGCAAAAAGGCGTAAAAGGCCGTTCCGGCCAGATTTCCCGTCTTTTCCTCCACCACATACTTATAAAGCTGCACAATGAAAAGCACATACAGCGACAGCCCCAGCCCTTCCGTCATAATACTGTCTATATAGGATGATCCTCTGATGGCCACAAAACGGCACAAAAAAGTCACCCCAAACTGAAAGCAGACCGAAAGCAAGGCGAGAAGCCGGCTGCCATTCTTATATTCTTTTACCGTTACCGCCAACTTCCATGTAGCATATGCCGCCAGAATGCTCTGGGCAACCACCACCGGCATCAAATAGCCTTCCTCTCCAAACAGCTTCCGGAATATCAGCAGAAATGTAGGGTATAGCGGCTCCCTCGTAATATTCATCGTCGCATAGCTGGGCGAATCCTTGCACCAGACCGGCCCGTCAAATAACGGAAAAAAGAGATAAAAGCCCAATGCCGCCGCAAACAGGCAGATATCCCATTTATCCCATCTCTTTTTGAACTTTCCTAGTTCTTTTAATGCTCCCTTTTTTTCCAACTTTCCCTCTTTTTCCTTTCCAGCCTTTTATGATTTAGCACAAACTTTGCAGCAAATGTGCCGTCTTAGGCTGTTTCCCTATACGTCAGTCCGCATCGCCATATCCCTTCCGGCCCTGAATCATATTCAGGCGGAATTCAAAGTCCCTTCTGTTTTTCAAAGCCATATTGGATAGAATCAGCCCGGAGAAAAAAGACTGAATGGCTGCCAGCATGACAAAGCCGCATACGAACAGCGTCGGGAATTTTTCCACCATGCCCGTCCTGATAAAATCCACCAGCACAGGAATAAAAAAGATAACGGAAATGGCTGCCAGAAGTACGGCAAGCAGCGTAAAAAAGCCTAGCGGCTTATAGTCCTTATAAAGCCTTCCTATGGTCCCCAGCACCTTTATCCCATCGGAATACGTGTTCAGCTTGGATTCGCTTCCCTCCGGCCTGTCGCGGTAATCCACGATTACATTCTCAATCTGCATATTATTGGACACCGCATGTATGGTCATTTCCGTCTCAATTTCAAATCCCTTGGAAAGCACGGGGAATGTCTTCACAAACCCGTAGCTGAATGCCCTGTATCCCGTCATAATATCCTTAATATCGCAGCCAAACAGCCGGTTGATGCTTCCCCTTACCAGGCTGTTCCCCATATTGTGGAAAGGCCGTTTATTTTCCGTGAAATAAGTGGAAGAAAGCCTGTCGCCCACCACCATATCCGCATTATGGTTCAAAACCTTGTCCACCATCTCCGCGGCATATTCCATAGGATAAGTATCATCCCCATCCACCATCACATAGCAATCCGCTTCCACTTCCCGGAACATCCGCCGGATAACATTCCCCTTCCCCTGCATATACTCGTTCCGCACCACCGCCCCGGCCTGCGCCGCCAGTTCAGCCGTCCTGTCGCTGGAATTATTATTATATACATAAATCACCGCTTCCGGCAAAGCCGCTTTTGCATCCGCCACTACCTTCGCGATGGTTTTTTCCTCATTATAGCATGGTATTAAGACTGCGATTTTATCCATTTTCCCTCTCATTCTGCCGTGAGTTTGGCCATTTCATCCTGATTATCTTTGCTTTTGTAATCATCATAACCTATATTTTAACAGAATATCCCTTTTTCGTCTAGGGAAATTACGGCGGGAGGGGGGTGGGGAGTTACTGTTCTTCCGGGGATAATGAGGGGCTATTGCAGCAGCAGAAGAATAATCTACCGAAACAACAGCCCCATCCCTACTCTGCCAGTAAAATATCATAGTTAATGGTCCGATAAAATTCTTTTTTGAATTCCTCATTAGATAAATCATTTCCCAAAAGCCACATGACTTTCGTTACAGTCGCCTCCAACGTCATATCAAAGGCCTCTATAATCGGGAACCTGTCTTTGATCACCTTTCCCACCTGATAGACCTCCATATCACTGCCTTCATGGAGCACCTGGGTCGCCATAATAACCTTTTTCCCCCTGCTGCACCAGTTATCAACAGCTTCCAGAAAGCTATGCCTGCCATAGGCCGGAAGCCCGCCTACCCCAAACGATTCGATAATCACTGCGTCATACTCGTCCGCCAGCGTATTCAGTATCCGCCCGTCCATCCCCGGAATTATCTTCAGAAGCAGAACACGCTCATTCATCCTGCGGTAAAACCTTACCTGTTCCGTGAGACGGAAATAATCCTCTATATAAAAGATAATTCTTTTCTCCTGAATCACCGCTATATCCGGATAATTAATGCTGGAAAATGCATTGTAACTCTTAGAGCGCTCCTTTTTGGCCCTGGTTCCCGCAATAACCTTTCCTCCAAAAACAATGTTTACACCATAGGCTCTATCGTCCATAACAAACCGGAGACTGTCCCGAAGATTCATTCTCGCATCGGTTATTTCCAGATTAATCGGTTTTTGTGCGCCAGTCACGACAATCGGTTTTCGGTTATTCTGTATCAGATAAGAAAGGGCTGCTGCCGTGTACGCCATAGTATCCGTTCCATGGCAAATAACAAATCCGTCGTAGCTGTTGTAGGATTTCTCTATTATCTGTTCCAAAATCAGCCAATGTTCCTGACAGATATTCGTACTGTCCAGTTCAAAAGGCTGCACCGTATCCACCATACAGTTTTCCCGTACCTCAGGCACATAGGCCAGCAATTCTTCAGATGTAATCCCCGGCTGCAGCCCCTCCGGCGAAATTTTTGACGCAATGGTGCCTCCTGTTGCAATTAATAATAATTTTTTCATTTCCATTCCTTACTCCATCGGCTTTTGATAAAAAATACCAAAGAAACTTTCCGTCAATCCTCATCAATGGCTATGTGACCCTGACCGGCCGAATCTGCCTGGACCGTGAAAAACAGATTTTCTATCCTCCATCCTCTAAAACCCTTGATAAATAAACTCCGCCGCACTATACCCCGGCCCATAATATCCCAGGAGTATAATATAAAACAGCAGTGCATACCAAATCACAAACCGCACCGGCAGTTTCTTCTTTTCTATCCTTTCCCGTACAGACCCGTTTTTCTGAAGACGGGATATTGTCCAGAGGATGAGAAGGGATACAAGGGCTATAACGGTTTCAATAACATCCAGTCCAAGGGAAAACAGAGAACCATCCGCCAATACCCATGGATTCCATACACTGACAGCCCCTTTCAGCATTTTCCAGGCATCCATGGCGGATGCGGCGCGAAAGAATACGAAACCGATGTTGACCAGGAAAAAAGTGCGGAACATGCGAAAGATATCCACCCATCTTCCCTTTGGGTTTATATGGAATTTTTCCATCCCTTTTTGGAAAAATGGGGTTAAAAGTTCACCGGAAACAATATAAAACCAATGCAGCAGGCCGGAACCGATGACAAATTTCCAGTCGCCCCCGTGCCAGATGCCTACCATGAACCAGAGAATAAACATAGCTAAAAAAGTACTGAATTGCTTTCCCCGTTTCTTCCCGAATTTTCTGCGCATTTTTTTCCCCAGGCTGGTAAAAGCGCCGGTACGCAGCAAAGGATAGAAAACGTATTCTTTCATCCACACGCCCAAAGTAATATGCCATCTGCGCCAATATTCGGAGATATTTTTGGAAAAGAAGGGGTTTTCGAAATTTTCCGGCAAATAAATGCCGAAAGACTGGGACATGCCCAATGCAATATCCATGGAACCGGAAAAATTGGTGTACAGCTGGAAAGCAAAGCATATTGTGGCAAACCAGATATAAGTTCCAGGGTACTGTGTGTAATTATCATATACGGTATTGACTACCAAATTCATCCTTTCCGATATGACCAGGATTTTGAAAAATCCCCATACCATGCGCTGCATTCCGAAAGTAACCTGGCGATAATCGAAAGGGTGGGGAACAAAAAACTGTTCCCCATCTTCCCTGTAACGAAGGATAGGGCCGGAAAGGATGGAAGGGAAATACATTCCGTATAATGTTAACTTGAAAAAGTTGTTTTGAGGCTCCGCAATTTTGTTGTACACGTCCACGATATACCCAAGGATGGATAAAGTATAAAAGGAAATGCCCAAAGGCGCCAGAAAACGGACGGGATTTACAATATCCCACCCCTTCCCCCATAAAGCAGCTATCCCATTAACGGTATTTATGCCGAAATTAACGTATTTCAGCACCGCCAATGAGCCCACCAGAAGAACCACTGCAAAAAACAGCGCAAACCTGCGTTTTTTTACATCTTCTGTTCCTGCCATAACCCGAAGAGAGACGTATGCTATTAAAGCCGCCGCAATGGGATAGAGAATCAGAATCCCGTTTCCAGTCAGCAGATAAAACGCCCCGCTGACAAAAAGCAAAAATCCCCATTGCATTTTCCCGGGAATTATATAATATATAAGTAATGAGACTGCATAAAAGCACAAAAAATAGAAAGACGTAAAAGTTGCTGGCATAAAACGTGTTCCTTTCGCAAATATATTGGCATTCATCATTTGCAAATTCATGTCTGCAATGCAGTACTAGATATGCGCTATAATACAGCGCGGAAATGAGGATAACCATGCTACATTTAACAATACACCATATCGGATATTTAGTCAAAAAAATAAACAAGGCTGTCAATGAATTTGAACGCCTTGGCTATAGCGCGGTATCTGATATTATTTATGATGATTTCCGCAAAATCCACATTTGTTTTATGGAAAAGGACGGTTACCGGATAGAATTAGTCTCCCCTGCGGACAGCGCATCCGTTGTGGCAGGGCTTTTAAAGAAATACAAAAACAGCCCTTACCACATTTGTTATGAAACGCCCGCATTCGATGCCGACTTAAAGTCGCTGGCCGAAGAAGGCTTTACCGCCATCGATACCCCCACTCCCGCTCCTGCCCTCTCAGGCCGACGGGTTGTCTTCCTTATGAATCGTTTTCTTGGCATGATAGAACTTTTAGAAACGGCAACTGTTTCTAAAAATCAGTAAAGCCAACTCCCCCGCTGCAAACAGCGGTACATCAAACTTGCCGGAATGGGCCAAAAACATGACCAGATAAATTTCCAGACATTCAGTCCGCTATCTGGCTCATAATAATATCCGCCATTTCTCCCACATTCTTCATAGTAACCACCTGGCCCATGGTGAATTTCATGCCAAATTCCTGCTCCACCGCCGCTATCAGGTTAATATGTTCCAGGGAATCCCAGTCCTCAATATCGTCCGCTGTGGTTTCTTCATTTACTGTGATGGATTCATCATCAAATACATCCTGAAACACCTCATTTAATGTTGCAAATACCTCTTCTCTTGTCATCTTTTTCTTCTCCTATTCCAGTTCCGCAAGCCTTTTATTAACTAATTTCTATATACTTATTTTTGTTCTCATAGGTTTCGGGGATTTTAAATTCCCAGACGGTATTGCCCTTTTCGTCCCCTTCCGTCTTCGTAAATCCCTGTAGTTCATAAAAATTTTCTACCATACGGTTCTTTGCTGTAGGGTAATAATACCCTATAATCTCTGCAATGCCGGCCTTCCGGCATTCCTCCACCAGGCAATCCATCATGGCATATTCCATATCCCTTTTTAACACGCGGCAGCTCATAATCCATAAATCAATATGAAGAACGCTCCCTTTTTTATGGCCAATGATAACGGAAACCACACCGTTATCCCCGAATTTGTCCTCCAGCTTCCCGTATAATGTAATATAGTCCGGGCTGTCCGCCGCCTGTTCGATTTCTCCCTGGGTATATCTCTTCGTGGTCAGGTTAAACTGATTGCTCTTATTGGTCAGCTGGGCAATCCTGGCCATGTACATGGATTCAAAAGGGCGGATAGTTCCTTTCATTTCAAGGGATTCCAGGTATTCTCCGTAATCAGCAAAGCTGCTTTGCTGTTTCTCCCGCATCAGGTTCGCCTGGTACATGTCGCTGCGCTTCCTGTCATCCTCAGACAACCTGGTCACCTCGAAAAATCCGGAACGGTCCAGCACTTGGATATAATGCTCCGGCCTGTCGATTTCCGGTACTGCGGCGCCGGGTATCTGCCTTCTGACGATTTCCCTCTCCGCCGGGTTGTCATCCACAAAGACAAGGCTTTCCGGCAGCACATTCAGTTCTGCCGCTATTTCTCCCATATTTTTGCTCTTAGGCTCCCAGTTCGCCTTTATAAGGATAAAGTCATCGGGCTTTAAGATTCCCTCCGGATGGTTCAGCCCGGCCAGGGCATTTTCCTCTTCATTCTTGGAATTGATGTTAAGCATAATTCCAATGTCTTTATGGGCCTTGATGTAACTTTGGAATTCGGCATATACCTGCCCCATGGAGGTTTCCTGGCCAATTTCCAGGTTTTCCGCGCCATCATCCCCTACCACGCCTCCCCAGAGGGTGTTGTCCAGATCCAGTACAAAGGCTTTTTTATTTTTCCCGAAAATGGCCTTGATAATATTGCTCAAATTATAGGCGAACTCCGGAATCGCCTGCATGCAAAGACAATATTTGTACATATGCCAGTAAAATGAGTCCGACCACTTGTCCAGCCCGTAGGCGGATGACATATAGTTAATATCGTTAATATAAAAATTTCCGTGCGTCTCCCCGTACTGATAAAACCGTTCGTTCAACCTGGTCAGGAAACGGGTCCGCCCGCTTATGTCTGCCCCGTCCTGATTCCCCAACAGGCGATAAAAAGGGTACTCAAAGTTATTCTGTATCACCGGGCAGTGATAGGCCTCTTCCAGCTTGTCCCACATCATGGCAAAATGTCTGTATTGCCCTTCCAGCATAGCCTCCACTTTCTCCCTGTCTTCCCCAGGCTTGGGATATTCTGTAATATTCCGGTTGCTGGTATGAATGTATATCACATCCGGCCCGAATGCATCCAGTTGGGCATTCCCAAACATAGCATCCTGAAAATACTGCCCATACTCCGACTCATAGAACTCCGGCTCAATCCCCTGGGCGAGCAGAAACAACTCCAATACACGCACAATATCATGGGTAGTGCTCCCTCCCAGGACGGCCACCTTCTTTTTTATCCTGGCATCGTCCTGTTCCAGAAGCGCACGCTTTATTTTTTTAGAATTCTTCAGTATATATTCATTATTAAAAGGGTATTCCAGTTCTCTCAATGTTTTTCTCCCTAATCCCATGCGACTGTTACATATTCTAACACATTTTCCCTCCTGCCGCTACCTCTAATTGTTTTTTTCTGCCTCATAGGCCAAAATAATTTCCGTCAGTTTCTCGGCATACTTTCTGCGTCCTTTTTCCGATAAGTGCACGCCGTCTTCCAGATATTCGTCAGCCGTATAGGTGTCCAGGCCGATTCCTTCATAGGCGTTTAAAAACAGCGTATGCATATCCGTTGCAACATTCCCGCACACCCTGTAGTATTCCGCCAAGGTGCCCCCTCCATTGTTGACCATATTGCCATCGCCCAAAAATGCGCCGTCTTTTCCCCAGAACTGGGCATAGTTAGGGGAGCAGAGCACAATCTGTGCATCCGGGTATGTCTCCTGCAGGCTCATAACCGCAATGCGCAGCGCCCCCACATAAGTATATTGATTATAAACGGCGTCTTCATCGCTTAAAGGTATCCCTGCAAGGAAATCATTCATCCCATATTCAATGACAAAATAATCCGTCTGGGAAAAATCACATGTGCCAAATATCTCTCCGGCCCGGTAGCCATCCAATATTTTAGGGTCCACTTTGCCGCAAATGGCATGCACCACCCCTTGCAGGCAGCGGGAATTCCATTCCTCATAATTAGCATCTTCATAGGTAGTCAAAGCAGCCGTGGTCCCACCCATCGCCAGGTTAAACACTTTTGCATTACAGCCTACGCCGGTCAGATAAGCGATACCCGTTCCATCCCTGTAGCCGTCCAGAATACTATCCCCCAGAAAAACAATCTGCAGGTTCTTTTCGGCATTCTCATCGTAAACTTCCTCGTTTATCTCCACCGGTGCAATTTCCGGCTCCTGCAGTTCCTCCGGGTCTACCACCAGTTCCTGCGCCGGCTGCTCGGCCGTTTGATTCTGCTGCGGCTGCTCTTTTTGCGCCGTCTCATTTTCCTGGTTCATTTCCTCCGTAGCCTTGGCCGGCTGCGGCGTCTCACTGATTATCACTGCATCTCCTACAGTATCCGTTTTTGAAAGATTTTCCTCCGTATCCTTCCCGCACCCCACAAACAGCGCCATGGAAAGAACCAACATAACCATTACACTCCACTTTTTCATAGTTCTCCTCATTTCTGTGCCGTTTCCTTACCTGGTTCAAACCTCTGCTTTCACCCAGACACCCTTCCGGCCACAACTTTTACTTGCATTTTTTTCATTTTAAGTCTATATTGCAATTATAGCATCAGCGCAATTCACTATAATTTATCCATTATAACACATTTTTCCATTTGCGGTACGTTGTACTTGTTTATTAAGGAAATGTTCCGCAGACCTTAAAAAAAAATTAATAATTTATGGCTATTATCTATTTTGAGGTAAAATGTGGCATACTAAATAAAGTACACTATTTACAAATAGCTGTAATTTCCACATTTTGCAACTATAACATTAACACTGACAGAAAGCTGAGACGTTTTTTATGATATATAATTCTATTCCGTTTGCCGTATTTTTACCTATTATATTTATTTTATACTGGATTTGTCCTTCGAAATACCGTTATCTTTTTCTTCTGGCAGCCAGTTTCTATTTTTATATGTATATGGACCCCAAGTACATCTTTTTCCTCCTGGGAACTGTCACCGTTTCATATTTGCTGGCGCTGGCCCTTGATTCGGCCAGGGATGTTTTCAGGAAAAAGCTGTATCTTTTCATCGGAATCCTGGCTTTAATCGGTGTACTTGCCTTGTTAAAATATTCCGGTTTTATTATTGAGATCGCCGGCCTGCCTTCCCCTGCTATACAATTTATGCTGCCGGTGGGGATTTCATTCTACACTTTCCAGACTTTAGGCTATCTCATCGATATTTACCGTGGAAAATATCCTGCTGAACGGCATTTTGGCTATTACTGCCTTTTTGTTTCCTTTTTCCCGCAAATTCTTTCAGGGCCTATCGGGCGCGGGGATGTGCTGCTGCCCCAGTTAAAAAAGGAACGCACCTTCGACATATACCAGGCCTCTTATGGTATGAAACTCATGGCAGTAGGGTATTTTAAAAAGCTTGTTGTGGCCGGCCTGCTGGCCCCTACAGTAGATAAAATCTACGATAATCCTGAAAGCTATGTGGGGCTGGTATATATTATCGCCACCTTTATGTTCGCTTTGCAGATATACTGCGACTTTTCCGGATATACGGATATCGCTATCGGCTGTGCCAAACTTTTTGGCATGGAACTTTCGGAAAATTTCAAAACCCCCTATTTTTCCCGCAGTATCAAGGAATTCTGGAGTCGTTGGCATATTTCCCTTTCCACCTGGTTCCGGGATTATCTCTATATCCCTTTGGGCGGAAACCGGGTGGGGAAAATCCGTCATTGCTTTAATTTGATGCTTACCTTTCTCGTCAGCGGCCTTTGGCATGGCGCAGGCATTAACTATATTTTATGGGGGGGGATTCATGGTTTCTATCAAATCATCGAAACTATATCCGGAAAAAATAAAAAAGGAAGGGAAGAAAAAAGAAATCCTCTGTTGAATCTCTTCTCCGTTTTCCTTACCTTTATGGCAGTATGCCTTGCCTGGGTATTCTTCCGTGCCGATAGTGTAAGCCATGCATGGCGCATCATATCCTTAAGCTTCCATGAAATAGGCAATCCGTATAATTATTTTCGGACTGCCGTCATCTGTCTGGATATGTCCTATGCCTACATGATTTATTTATCCATTCCCGTCCTGTTATTAACTATTTATGATTATGCATCTTTAAAGCGGGATGTAATCGCCTGGATTTCCTCCCGAAAGCCCTGGGTCCGCTACCCGGTTTATATTTTCCTTCTGTTGATTATCCTGCTGTTCTCAGAGAAGGGAGTGTCCACGGAATTTTATTATTTTCAGTTTTGATTCGGGTGTCAAAAGCCCTGGCTGCGGAGCGCGCTTGG
>BLLT01000049.1 GCA_011958945.1 Lachnospiraceae bacterium
CAGGGAAGCCGAAAGGCTGAACTGTTACGCCAAAAGGCAGAACTGTTACGAGGAATCTTGCAAGGAAGGAGAAGAAAGAGTATAATATACGGCGGAAGAAATAAAGAAATGCAAAATGCCGGGTCACAAAAGCCGCGTAGAAATGGAGGAAAAAATGCTTGATGTGCGTAACCTGTCTTATGAGGTTTTTGAAAATGGGGAAAAGGTCACAATTGTGAAAGATATTAATTTTACAGTTACAGATGGAGAGATGCTGGTGATTACAGGACCTAACGGCGGTGGGAAATCCACGGTTGCCAAGCTGCTTATGGGGGTGCTTGCTGCTACGGCGGGAGAGATATTGCTGGACGGTAAGGATATCACCAAAATGAGCGTGGACGAGCGGGCGAAAGCGGGGATAGGCTATGCGTTTCAACAACCCCCTGTTTTTAAGGGAATGACCATAAGGCGTTTGATTAATCTGGCAGCGGGGAAAGAATTGCCGGAACATGTGTGCTGTAATTTGCTCAGCAGCGTAGGGATGTGTGCGGCAGAATACCTGGACAGGGAGGTGGATGCCACACTTTCCGGCGGTGAGCGGAAAAGGGTGGAAATAGCCACAGTTCTGGCCAAAAGCCATAAAGTTTGTATTTTCGATGAACCGGAAGCCGGAATTGACCTTTGGAGTTTTTCCATGCTGGTAGATGAATTTGAAAAAATCCACAGGGAAAAGAAGGAAACTTTGCTTTTGATCTCCCATCAGGAAAGGATTATCCGGATGGCGGACAGAATCCTGGTCATCCGTGAGGGGGCAGTGGAGAAATGCGGCAGCGCGGAGGAGATACTGCCGACGCTTTTTGGCGGAAACACGGAATGCTCATGTATCAATCGGAAGGGAGGCAGCGGATATGGAATTGGATGCGGTAACAAGTAATGTTTTAAAGGCGATAGATACCAATGGATTTAAACAGGAAGGGGCTTATAACTTAAGATATAACGGACAGGCGCTCTGCCATGGGGATAGCGAGCATATTAAGATTCGCAGGAAAGAAGATAAGCCAGGGGTGGATGTATATATCAGCGGGGAAGCTGAGGGGGAACAGGTGCATATCCCGGTGGTGATTTCCAGGTCAGGGGTGACGGATGTTGTATATAACGATTTTTATATTGAGGAAGGCGCGGATGTAGTGATTGTAGCCGGTTGCGGGATTCATAACAGCGGGTGCAATGAGACGAGGCATGACGGTATCCACGCCTTCCATGTGGGGAAAAATGCTAAAGTGGTTTATGAGGAAAAGCATTACGGGGAAGGGGAAGGAACCGGGGAAAATATATTGAATCCGGTGACGCAGATTTACCTTGGGGAAGGGGCATCTTTTACCTTGGATACGGCGCAGATCCGGGGTGTGGATTCTACCAAGCGCAGGACCGATGTGGACATGGGGCCTGGCAGCAGGCTGATGGTGATGGAAAAGCTGATGACCCATGACAGGCAGTCCGCTATCTCCAATATGGAAGTGAGGATGAATGGGGATGGCAGTTCGGCGCAGATTGTATCCCGTTCCGTAGCAAAGGGGACTTCCCGCCAGACCTTCCATCCCAATGCGGTGGGGAATGCCCTTTGTAAGGCGCATATCCAATGCGATTCCATTATTATGGACGATGCCCAGGTGTGCTCCATACCGGAAATTGATGCGCGCCATATCGATGCCCAGATTATCCATGAGGCGGCCATTGGCAGGATAAATACAGAACAGCTGTTAAAGCTGCGTTCCTTTGGAATGACGGAGGGGGAAGCCGAAGCGGTAATCATTGATAACTTTCTGAAGTAGGAAATGGCACGAGACGGCCATAGCGAAAGTATTGGAACGGACAATGGCGGGCAGAAGGGATATCCATCCCTCTGCCTGCCATTTGCATTTATCCCCGGCGGTCAATACCCTGCGCGTGCAGCGGGGCTGATTGCCTGGGGTGTTATTTCAGTCTGTATATGGCAGTCGGCCTGTATTAGTTTCCGGCTGTCTTTTTCAGAAATAAAGTAGCCGCATATGTGGAAATCATAAAGGCCGTCTTCATATAAAATATAAGTAATATTCCCGTATTCTGTCATATCGACCCAAAGGTTCGTTGGGATGCCCAGGGAACTGTCATCAGCGGTTAACTGATAGAACTGTTCGCCGAGCCCTGCATCGGCTGTCTCAAAGGATAACTGGTCTACCGTATAATAGTTGGTGGTTTGCCAGAGAGACACTTTATACTCTTCCGGTACGCTGTCATTATCCATATCGCATATTCTGTTGTAGTTGCTATAAGCATCCGGTTGTGCATCCCCGGAAGCATCTGATGATGGGCTGCCGGAATCCCCGGGCTGTATGTTTTGTGCATCCCCTAAATCCCCAGATGCTGTACCGGCCGCAATTTCTTGCTCTGCGCTGCCGGGGGGGAGCTGGCCGCCGGATTGGTATTGCATGACCGGATTTTTCAGTGCATTTTCCAAAAGGGGATATTTTTCTTTTCCAGGGTAGGAAATTTGGATGTCGCGGGCATCAGGATTTTCTTTCGCTGTAATAGCGAGCCAGGTACCTCCCAGATATGCCCCGCTTTCATAGCATTCCAAAGAGATGCCATTAATCGTTTTGTTTCTGAACTCCCATGTAGTTATGGCCAGATAGTTCTTGCCCTCCCATTGAATAAAACAGAATTCCTCTTTGATGGAAACATGGGTGCTTGTAAGTTTGTATTTTTCGTTCCCTAATCCGGTAAAGAGACGATAGGTGGTTAAACCGAGGGTGCCTCCCAAATATTCGCAAAGAAAAATATCTTCTATACCATCATTGTCCGCATCCACCTTAAGCCATACTCCGGCGCCATTATAAGCGATGATGGAAAGCATATCATTTTTTATGTCCGGATTGTCCTTTGCCAAATCTATGACTTCTTCTGAGGTGAGTTCCCGGTCGCTTACCAATGGAAGCATGATTTCACGGAACTCATCATGGCCTTTTAAAAGATATTCCGATAAATAGGAAACTAAGTCTGAGGGTATCAGATTCCCCTTTTGGGCAGCAGCCTGACGCTGACGCTGCTCTTCCCAAACCTCCCCATATTCGGTCAGCATTTGTTCGCCGGAAATATAGACAAAACCATTGCTTTCCACATCCCATATATATCCCTCAAAAACAGATGGATCGCTGAAATCCAAGGTGCTGTTTGCGGGGGGCAGCAGCCAATAGCGGCATAAAATGTCATCGTATCCGTCATTATTGATATCTATGACTTCCAGTTCTTTTGGACTCATGCTTTTGGGCTGGAAGTCAAAGAATGAGGTTTCATAGGAATCTTTTCCGTATAAAGCGATTTCACCGGAATCGTCCTGCATGACCATAAGGAGAGGCGCACTCGTACTGCCGTTTAATAAATAGTAGTATTCTATCGGCTGGCCGTTCTTTATAATACGGTTTACAATGGAACCGCCTTCATTGATAAGTACCAGTTTCTGATCTATTAATTTCCAAAAAGATTCTATATCGTTTTCATGGCAAGTGACATCGAAGTTGCCTTCCTTAATGTGGAACAGCTCTATGGCACCGGAGGATGTTTCAGAAAATATAAAATATTCCTCTTCTTTAGAACGGCGGTTTTCACCGAAGAACCAGCAGCCCATAAGAATATTTGTCTTTCCCGTTCCCTTGATGCCGTACAGAATGGATTCCGGGAACAGTTCCCTGATTTCCGCTGCAAGCTGAAGGGAAGAGGCAGGCAGTTGGCTGACGCGGTAAGGGGTTATGACGATTTCGTGTTCGTATCCTTCTCTATGGCCAATGATTTCATCGTTTTTCCATTGGCTGTGACAGTCGGCCAGTATATATTGGGGTATGCCTTCATCGGAAATGTGTTGTTCCATTTGCCAGCCAAGCGGCAGGAAAAGCCGTAAGCTGCCGAGAGAAACGTTAGTAGTATCCCCCGCCTGCTCTATGAGGAAATCCGGTTTGAAGGAAGCCAGTTCCAAGTTTCCTGTGGCGGGCGCTTCGGATAATGATTTGGGGGGCTGGGTGGAGGCCTTGGCAGAAAGTGCATTTTCGCCGGGTTCTTGTATGGATTTGCCGTGATTTCTATTAGCCGGCGATAAAGGCGGGCTGCCGCATCCGGTCAGCAAAGCCGCCATGATAAGCAGAAGGGATGCCAATGCCGGAATTGGTACATTCAAAATAAAATAATGGGGATGCTTTCTTTTTATGCACATATCTTATAATTCCTTTCCGATACTGTTTTGCTTAGACAATTGAGAAACCATAAGCTGTGAGAATATTCAGCCAGTTTGATTGATTTCGTAATCACCTAACCATCATTGCAGAAGCGCCCTGCAGTATAGTAAAATGCTATAGTGTGCAGAAACAGGTAATAAGGGCGAATTTGCTTTAAAGAAAGTATAAAATAATAATGCATCATAATCGCATCATTTTAGCATCATTTCTGTAACATATAATGATCAAAATTCTTTCTTGGACAGTATGGCGCAGCTAATACGGTACATGGCGAAATTCCATACCAATGCAAGAAGCGGTGAACAATAAAGGAACAGGACGATAAGTTCATCGGTGAGCACAATCCCCAAAATTAGGAGCAAACGATAAACTATATAGCATATAATGGAAGGAATAAAGAAGGAAACCAGTACAAGCAGCCTTCCTTTTTCCGGGCCGAACCGAAATGTCAGGGGGATGGACATGCCGCCGCATATAGTGGAAACAGCCAGGGAAGCGATGGCGGTAAGGCCGAGGGGAAGAATGTCGGCAGGCCCTGAAACGGATACAAAATTGCCGGCAATCCGAGTGCCTATTAATCCGGCCAGAAGCCCGAACAGGGTTCCGGCTGCGGAAAAAATAACCAGGACAATATATTTGCCTGCTACAAGATTTTCCCTGGACACAGGCATAATCAAGGCGTAAGGTGTCCAGTTGGAAAATTCGTCAAAGGTAAAAGTGGTTACAATCATCATAGTGCACAGCAGAGTGCATGTGAACATATATCCTTGTGTGCCGGAAGAAGGCAGAAAAACCACGGCAAAAAACAGAAGGATAAAAAACATGGATTTTGCATTATGGCTGATATTATATAAATCCTTTAGAATGAGACCTTTCATTTTATCCGTTCTCCTTTCACATACAACAATAAAATGTCATCAATAGTGGCGTCGTCGACAACGCATGGTTTATACTTACGTTTTGCGTTTTCTTTATCTGCTACCAGAACATCCCATTGATAGTCTTCCTTCCGGTAGGCCAGAATATCAGATTTATCAATCCTTTGAAACTCTTCGGTCCGGCATCGGAGGATTCCGTAGCAATACCGCAGTTCATCTTTTGTTTTGCAAAAAAGCAGCTTCCCCTTGTGGATAAATGCGATATAGTCGGCTATCTTTTCCAAATCGGTGGAGATATGGGAGGACATCAGGATGGAATGTTCCTCATCCTGTACGAAATCCAGGAATACATCCAGGATATCATCCCGCATCACAGGGTCCAAACCGCTTGTGGCTTCATCCAGAATCAAAAGCTTGGGTGCATGGGAGAGGGCGGCGGCGATGCAGAGTTTCGTTTTCATACCCTTGGAAAAAGTCTTGATTTCCTTATCCGCAGGAAGCTGGAAACGCTGCAGGTAATCCGAATACTGGCTGCTGTTCCATTGTGAGTAGGATGCGGCCAGGACTTTTCCTGTTTTTGCCGGTGTCAGTGTTTTGTAGAAATTTATGCCATCGAAGACGACACCGATATCCTCCTTTATCTGATTGGAGGAAGAAATTTCCTGCCCCCAAAACGTAATGGTTCCGCTGTCTTTATGGACCAGGTCAAGGGCGGTTTTTATGGTGGTGCTTTTTCCGGCTCCGTTTTCCCCGATGAGCCCAATGATGGAACCTTTGGGGATGGAAAGGGAGATGGAATCCAGAAGGAATCCAGGGTATTGTTTGGTTAAATTTTTGATTTCTAATATATTATTTGATGTTGATGTGCTGGTTGTCATTTTTCCTCCATTTCTGCGCTTTTTATGCATATTTGATTCCCTTGGGCAACGAGCCAAGCAGCACTTGTGCGGGTATTTGGCGGCTGCCGCCAGTTTATTGACTCCAGGGCTGCCATTTACTCTTCCTGATAAAATATGGTAAGCAGTTCCAGTATTTTGCTTAAAGGAATCCCGCTGGAACGCGCAATGTCTGCGGCTGCCTGGAGATGCTCCTCCGCCCGGCGCTGCTGCTCCTCCTGAAAGAAATCCTTATTCTGGGCGGATACGAAACTGCCCCGGCCAACGGTGGTCTCAATAAAACCATCCCGCTGCAAGTCTTCATACGCCTTTTGGACGGTGATCACACTGACATGGATGGACTTTGCCAAAGCTCGCATGGAAGGTATCGGGTCTCCTGTTTGAAGCTCACCGCTCATAATCATGGCCTTGATTTGAGAGGTGATTTGCTCATAAATAGGTTTGCTCGTATTGCTGCTGATTATTATTTCCACGTGGCAGTTACTCCTTTGTTAACAAGTGTACTTATTGAATAAGTACATTATATACATATGAATTCATTGTGTCAAGAGGGAAATATATATAAAAATTGGTGACATATGGTATAATGATTTAGATGGAATAGGGAGAAAATGGCAGGGGGTACAATGTTATGAATTATGAGCAGTTTATTTCAGAGGTTCAAACATATTGGGATATGCGCAGTAAAGGGCTGAAAAAGCAGGCCAACGGATTTTTGTCTGAGTTTATCAAACGATTTAGAGAGAACGTTTCTAAGGGCGATGCGGATGATATTTTATTTCAGTTTTGTAAGGAGTATTTTGATGAAATGAAATTTCCTGGGACCAATCTGCCGCGCCGCCATCTGCCGTTTCAGATAACAGAGCTGCTGGACAGCTATTTAAGCCAGGAATGCAAGAAAAATAGAATGCCCCAGATGCGGTGGGCATTTCAGATTTTTGGAAGATATTATAATCCCCATGACCCGAAGGGGGAACGCAATCCGTACGATATTTTAAAACTGGCATATGAACATGAGCAATGTGATGAACAGACGGTTAAATTATACTTCGGTGTATTGTTGGAAGATTTGTGGCTGGGGCAGCATCATTTTCCAGAACACTGCTGCATTGCTAAGGGTTATTTTGAGCAAATTGTAGGTATTGCCAATAGAATTATTGAGGAAAAAACGGTGGACTTGCCATTGGTGGAAGACTATAAGTATTATGTGAAACTCTATCACATTTATTTCCGGTGGGATGAAAATGGCAGGACGGAAGATTTTTGTGAACTATGCCATAAGAACGGGGTGGAGTTTAGGGAGGTTGCGGCATATTACTTTCGCGGGCAATGAGAAAAGCAGTCATACTCACAAAAGGGATGACGAAAGGCTCTCTTAATCATCCCTTGGGTGCATGGAAAAATTTGAAATAATCTACGGTTTCCTGGTAATCCACTTCATCTATATAAATATCCGCCGCCTTCCCCACCGCCAGGGCAAAATCCACGTACTCATTGCCGGGACTTAGAATAACATTTCCTATGGTTTGGGTACCGTCCTCAAAATCCGTTATATGCAAGGCATCGCTTACCACTTCCCTGCCGGCGCAAATGCCGCCAATGATTTTTTGCCCGGTATGGCATTGACGAATCAGCTTATGGAGCTGTTCCATGGAACGTATATTATTTATATTTCCTCCGCAGATAAGGAGCACATCTATATCTTCCAGCTTTGCTTCATCCAAAGTGGTGTCAACGAGAATTTTTACCCCTTCGTTCGTGTGGATTTCGCTTTTATTTTCCGATAAAATATGAACCCGGCCTTTTGTATTCATAAAATATGCGGCAAGGACTACTTCAAAAAAGGAAGTTTCATGATAAAGGAATAAATAAGTGTTCATTGAATAACCTCCCATTGCAAAAATAAATTTCCAAGTAAAAATATTATACTCTTGGCCGGAGAAATTGGCAAGCGGCTGTTTGCCTGCAACAGGGAAGCCGAAAGGCAGAACTGTTACGATAATGCTGCGGGCGCGGAATAACATTTATTGCTTTTCAAAGAAGAAACGGATATACTATAAGCAATGAAGGAGATATGCTGTGATGAGAGCAATAAGTATTGGAAGGCAGGATTTTGAAAAAATCAGGATAAATAATAATTTTTATATTGATAAAACGGGTTTCATCCGGGATTGGTGGGAGTCGGAGGATGAAGTGACGTTGATTACGCGTCCTAGGCGGTTTGGAAAGACTTTAAATATGAGCATGCTGGAAAAGTTTTTTTCCGTTAGTTATCAGGGTAGGGCTGATTTGTTTCAAGGGCTGGATATTTGGGAAGAAAAATCTGCCGATGGTAAATATAAATATAGAAAGCTACAGGGAACATATCCTGTGATTTTTTTTAGTTTTGCGGATATAAAAGAGACTACGTTCAAAGAAGCGCGCCAGAAGATATGTAAAATTATCCAGGCGGATTGCTTTGGCTTTACGGAAGAAGAGGTATTCGCTGCCCTTAAAGAGTATGGCCTGACTGGCAGGGAGCAGGAAGTTAAAGATTGGTATGATGGTTTTTCGTTTGGTGAAAGAGAAGATATTTATAACCCTTGGTCTATCATTAATTTTTTGGATGAAAAGAAGGTAGGCATCTACTGGGCAAATTCCAGCAGCAACAGCCTGGCCGGGAAGCTGGTTCGTGAGGGAAGCCCGGAAATTAAGATGACGATGGAGGGTCTGATACGGGGGGAGACTTTCCATACGGCATTTGACGAACAGATTGTATTTAACCAATTGGAACAGGGTGATAGTGCGGTATGGAGCCTGTTGTTGGCCAGCGGGTATTTAAGAGTAGTGCATCATGAGTTCAATATGGAGCATGGTGAAATGGAATTTGATTTGAAGCTTACCAACAGGGAAGTTCATGTAATGTTCAAGGGGATGATAGGAAATTGGTTTGAGGGATGCCGCAGATTCAGCAATGCATTTCTTCAATCGCTGATGGCGGATGATATAAAAGGGATGAATATTTATATGGATAAGGTTGCGCTGCAGACATTCAGCTACTTTGATACTGGGAAGGGATCATCAGGGGAGGAGTCGGAAAGATTTTACCATGGATTTGTGCTTGGGCTTATGGTGCAGCTGGCGGATAAATATGTGATTACTTCTAATCGGGAAAGCGGATTCGGGAGATATGATGTAATGCTGGAGCCGAGACAGCCGGGAAATAATGCAATTGTTATGGAATTTAAGGTGCAGGATGAAGACGAGAAGGAACTGTCCGATACGGTACAGGAGGCATTAAGGCAGATAGACGAAAAAAGCTATCAAGCCAATCTTGTAGCGAAAGGAATTCCGGAAGAACGCATCAGGAAGTATGGTTTTGCATTTTGCGGAAAGAAAGTACTTATTGGGAAAGGATGAAAATAGATGAAAAACGAATTATTGACAATAGGGCCATTTACTATATACGGATATGGGCTGATGATCGCCATTGGTATTTTGGCAGCTTACTTTACAGGGGAATACAGGGCAAAGAAGTATGGGTTGGAGGCGGACCATGTCTTTAACTATGTCATATGGTGTGTAGTGGGGGGGTTTGCCGGTTCCAAACTGCTTTATTTCGCTACTAATATCAAAAATATTATAGAAAACCCGGATTTTATGAGGCATCTGGCGGATGGCTGGGTGGTATATGGGGGGATTATCGGGGGGATTTTATCGGCGATGCTTTATTCTAAGATAAAAGGGCTGAAATTTCTGGCATATTTCGATTTGCTGATTCCTTCGGTGGCGTTGGCGCAGGGGTTTGGGCGGATTGGCTGTCAGTTTGCGGGCTGCTGTTTCGGGAAGGAGACGGATGGCCCTCTGGGCATTGTATTCCATGAATCGCAGTATGCGCCTAATAATATCCGGCTGATACCTACCCAGCTGATTTCCAGCGGGCTGGATTTCCTTCTTTTCTTCTCGCTGATTTGGTATGCGAAAAGAAAGAAAGGTGACGGGCAGATTGGCGGGCTGTATTTGATTTTATATAGCATCGGCAGATTTATATTGGAGTTTTACAGGGGAGATTTGATAAGGGGAAACGTGGGGGCGTTGTCCACTTCCCAGTTTATCTCTATATTTACAGTAGCGGCAGGGGCTGCTTTGTTTGTAATGAGCGGTAGGGGGAGTTTTAAAGGAAACACACATCCGGAATCTTGATGTGTGCTGAAATACGGCGCGGAAATGAGGAAAATATGAAAATGATAAAACTATCAGATAACCTATCCCTATCCTCGATAATACAGGGCTTCTGGCGGCTGTGCAGCTGGGAATGGACGGCGGAAGAACTGGCGGATTTTATGAATGCGTGTATAGAAGGAGTAGACACTATGGAACTCGAAATAAGTGTTGAAGATATATTAAACAAAAGGAAAATAGAATCAGACCGCATAGAGTTTAAGACGGGATGGAACCCGGATGATATCTATCATAGTGTCTGCGCATTTGCAAATGATTACAACAATGATGGTGGCGGCTATATTGTTGTAGGCGTTGAAGAAGAAAATGGTATTGCAAAGCGTCCGGTAAAAGGATTACCGGAGTATATGCTGGATACAATTCAGAAAGAGATGGTAGGATATAATAATATGATATCCCCGCCATATTTTCCACAAGGGATACCTACAGAAGCAGATGGAAAATGGATTTATGTTATTGTTGCCAGAGCGGGACAACAGCGCCCATATAAGTCACCGGAGCATGTGACTGGCAAGAGGGACAAAAAATATCATTATTATATTCGGTATCTTACAAGCTCTGTTAAGGCGAATCTGGAACAGGAACATGAATTGATTAATATGTCAGACCAAACGCCATTTGACTGCAGGGCAAATCATAAGGCAGCATTTGAAGATATTTCGCCTGTATTGTTGGAAGATCACCTGCGTAAGACTGGCAGTAAACTTGCGAAACAGGTAAGAGAGCGTGGCGTTGAGGAAATTCTCAAGGATATGCAGCTTTTAGTAGGTCCACCAGAACTCAGATATATTCAGAATGTGGCACTTATGATGTTTTGTGAGCATCCAGAGAAATTTTTTGGATATACTTATGTTCAAATGACATCATTTCCAAAGGGAAGCATAGAGAATCCAAGTATCAGTGAGGATTTTCCCAATATTACAGGTTCAGTCCCACAAATGATTCAGGCAACAATGGAACGTTTTCGTAATTTGTTTATACGGGAAAAGGTTATTAAAGTTCCCAATCAGATGGAGGCTTTAAGAATTTTCAATTATCCTTATCAGGCAATCGAGGAGGCGGTGGTAAATGCTTTTTATCACAGAGATTATATGTCGTATGAGCCGGTTACTATAGAGATAGAGCCGGACTGCATAAACATTATGAATTTCCCTGGTATTGACAGATCAATTTCTGAAAAGACGATAGCAGAAGGAAAAAGGTTTGTCTCTAGATATTATCGTAATAGAAGATTGGGGGAATTTTTAAAAGAGCTTGAATTATCAGAAGGTCATTCTTCCGGTATTCCGACAATATAGGAAGAACTTGCAAAGAATGGTTCTCCTAGAGCAGAGTTTTTTACGGATGAAGACAGACGGGCCATGAGAATAAAAATTCCAATACATCTAGCATTTTTAGTAAATAATAATGAAATTACAACATCGGACGGTTATGAAAAAGCGACGAATAAATTGTCTAAGAAAAAGATGGAGCAGTATGACAAAATCCTAAAGTTGATGGATGATGGCAACTGGCATAAAACTGCGGAAATTGCAGAAAAGTTAGAATTAAAGGATACTAGAACAAAAGAATTATTAAAAGAATTGGTTGGAATTGACCAACTTGTTGATAATGGTAAAACGAAAGGCAAAATGTACAAATTAAAATAATTCGTCGCCTAAAAAGCGACGGAAAAAGCGACGAAAAAAGTAACGATAAATGGAAATCGAAATTACAAAAGCAGTACAGGATAAAATTAAATCTAATAACAAAGAATGTTGCACTAGTATATCAGATAATTAATAACCTAAATTCCGTATTAAATTATAACGAGGGCTTGAAGTTCTTGTAAATAGCGGACTTGCGAAAGGCAAAGTTATAAGAATTATAACGAGGGCATGCCTAAAATGCCCATAATATTGCCTCCTCGTTATAATTTTTTGCGGAATTTAGGTTATTAACTGACTTATTGAACGATTGCTTCCTCAACTGAAATTTCCTCAATCTTGTATGTCCAGCGATATACGACTGACTTCCTGTTTATTTTATCAAAATACAGATATATTCTGTTTGCCAGTTCCTTTTTGGAGTTTACCCTGATCCCCTTCAGTAGCAGCTTTGTCATTTTACTGAAGAAACCTTTGATTAGGTTTAACCATGAACCATGTGTTGGTGTAAACACAAAAACAAACTGTTCATCTGGTCTGGTTGCAAGATAAATGCCATAGAGATTGTATGGATAATGGGTAATCCTTTTCAGGCTGAAATCACTGCATGAAGACCTGTTTCAATTATTGGTAAGGCATGGTAAAATATGAGCCATAGGTAGATGTTGTCTGTGGCTCGCTAAAAGAATGAATTTTTTATTCCTTACTTGACACAAGCAGACTTGTATCTGATTCACAGGGAAGACCCCTGTTTTAATCCCTGGGAGACAGCCCGGGCGTTAAAGGATTTGAAAAAAGAAGGGTTGGTGAAGGAGGTGGGGGTATCCAATTTTGACCCTTTTAAGTTCGATGCATTAAACAAAGCCATGGAGGGCGGGCTGGTTACGAACCAGATCGAATGGAATCCGGTTTGTTTTGAACACTTTAACAGCGGCATGATGGATTATCTGACGGCACACCGCATTCACCCGATGATCTGGTTTCCGTTAGCAGGAGGGAGGCTGTTTCGGACAGGCGATGAACATTGTGAAAAGGCGATGGAAAAAATCAGGGAAATTGCCAAGAGACATGGGGAAGAACCGGAAACCATCGTTTATGCATGGCTGATGTACCATCCGGCAGGCGCGATGCCTATTTCCGGAAGCAATAAGCTGGCCAGGCTGGATTTGGCGGTGAGGGCTTTGGAGGTGAAGCTGGAGCACTATGAATGGTATGAGATATATGCGGCCAGCGGGCAGCAGGTGCTGCGGTAAAAGATTCGGCAAAGTCCTTTGGATTCAATCCCAAGTTTGCGTCCGCACGGCATCCGCAAACTTGCGCAATAAAGCCGTGCAGAAATGGATGAAAAAATGACAAATTTAGAGCGAAGAGATGCACAGATGGCTTATATTTCGGATGATAAAATCTTTGAGGAGCAGCTGGTGTGCAGAAAGATACTGCAGAAATTGAATTTTATTGACCGTTCCGATTTTGAAGGAATCAAAAAACTGGTGAAGGAACTTTTGGGGAAATCGGAGGATGCTTTTATTAATCCGCCTTTTTACTGCGATTATGGGAAACATATTGAAGTGGGCAGGAATTTCTTTGCTAATTACAACTGTACCTTGTTGGATGTGGCCAAGATTAAAATCGGTGACAATTGTCAGATGGCCCCCAATGTGGCCATTTACACGGCAGGGCATCCCATTCATCCGGTGAGCCGGAATTCCGCATACGAGTATGGCAAAGAGGTGACTATAGGGAATAACGTATGGCTGGGAGGCAATACGGTAATCTGCCCTGGTGTGCATATCGGGGATAATGTGGTTATCGGGGCAGGAAGCGTGGTGACAAAGGATATCCCGGACTGGTGCATCGCGGCAGGAAACCCTTGCAAGGTTATACGGAAAATTACCGATGAAGATAAGAAAAAGCTATTCAGGGATGAGGAAATCGATGATGAGGCATGGGCTGATATAGTAGATCGGATGGAGTTTTAACTGTGGGGGGCGAAATCATCACTATTGGCAGCGACAGCCATGATCCGGAGCATCTGGGAGTAGGAATTGAGGAGGCGAAGAGCGTGCTGAAGGATTTGGGATTCCGCTATTTTTGCACATATGATAAGATGAAACCCATATTTTGGCGGTTATAGGCAGGGGAGAGGCGGATGAAAAAAGTGATTTGGAGGATACTTTTAGCAGGCTCAGATTGTATTGCCAAAATGCTTCTCAGAAGCCTTCCACTGCTGGGGGGACAGGCCGAAGGCAGCCTTAAAGCATTTGGAAAAATAGGCAGGGCTTTGGAAACCGGTCTGCATGGCGATTTCGGAGATGGGCATTTCATAGTCCTTTAAGAGCTCCAATGCATGCTGCAGCCGAATATTGTTCAGGTAATTATTAAAGTTAGTGCCCGTCTGTTTTTTGAAGGTGCGCGAGAGATATTCCGGGCTGATATGCAGAGTGTCGGCAACGCTGGCCAAAGAAATATCGTCCATATAGTGCTCTTCCATAAAGGCAGCCGCCTTGGAAATCCTGTTTAACAGGAACGGGTTTGCGGAATCCGGCTGTTTGCGGAAACTCTTTAAGTGGGTAAATAAGAGCTGGCGAAGCTGGGCAATGGAGCCGGAGCCTGTAAGCCTAGGAGAAAGATTCTGGGCATAATCGTGGTATTGGGACAGGTCGAGCCGGCAGCTGCTAAGGCAGGCGGATTCGCAGAGTTTGGCACAGAGCAGCTTTAAGGAATCCACATCGGGATAGCGCATTTCTTGTGCAAAATCAAGCAGGGCTTCGGACTGGAGCATCACCTCTTCATAATTCCTATTCTGGATTTGTTCCACAATATCAATATATCGTTTGTTCATTTGCAGGCAGAGCGTCTCAGGGATGGACTGGGCACGGCCGTAATGAACATTATAAAAATCTAAATCCCGCTGGGCATATAAATCCCGAAGGCATGGGAGCAGTTTTTCTTTTGCATAAATAATCTCCCCGTAAAGGAATAGGGAAAAATTGTTATAGGCTTGCAGTTTGTTCAGATACATAGCCTGCGTCTGCATCAGGTAAAGCATGCTGGACTGGGTGGACAGTTCTATGCAGGCGAGGTAAATATTGCCGTCTATGGGCAGGCAGAAATTCTGGTGCACATCTTCTGCGATTGGCAGATATGGTTTGGCAAATCCGGTATTTCCCGGCATTTTTATGAGGAAGCAGAAATAAGGGTTCCGGGGCATGTATTGAGGGAAAGCGAGAAATATTTCCTCCAAACCGGACATGGAAGGCGGGGCGGAAGAACTGTCAGAACCGGCACAGGCCAAAAATTCCTTCAATTTGGCGGCAAGTTCGGAAGGGTTCTGAGAGTTATTTTTTTTCGAATAATAATTATCAACAGCGGCCAACAGTTTTTGGCTGTCAATCTCTGCTTTCAGCAAATAATCCACCGCATGATATTTAAATGCATTGCGCACATAATTGTAGTCATCATAGCTGCTAAGCACGATAGCGGTCGTTTCCGGGCATAGTTCATAAAGAGCCTCCAGAAGTTCCAGCCCGTTCATATGGGGCATGCGGATATCCATAACGATTAGATCATAAAAAGCGGATTTGCATTTTTCCAAAGCCTCCAGTCCGTTGTTTGCACTTTCGGTATGATAATCCGGGCGGCTGGACAAAAGGGTATGCACCAGCCACTCCCGGATGGGGGGTTCGTCATCAACAATCAGTATTCGGAACAAGTTCTTTTGCGCCTCCTTTCTGTAAAGGCAAGGTTAGTGTAACAATGGTATGGAAATGGCTGTCGCAGGATGCGGACAGGCCGTACTCCGGGCCATACAATAGCTGCACCCGGTTCTGGATATTGCTTAGCCCGATGTGGGAGGATGCGCTGGCAGAAGGCTGTGCCAATATATCTTCCAGTTCGGGCTGGGTAAAGCCGATGCCGGTATCACAGACATGGACAAGCAGCTTGCCGCCATCGGGTTGGAATTCGATAAAAAGTTCTATCCTATCATTGCCCAGTGGAACTGCATGAAGGAATACATTTTCGATGAGGGGCTGGATGAGGAAACGGGGAACTGTAAGCTGCATGCATTCTTCGGGCAGGTTGGTATGGAACTGTATCCGGTTATCATACCGGAGATTCTGCAGCTGCACATATTTCCGCAGGATGGCGGTTTCTTCCAAAAGTGTATTCATGCTCCTGTTGGAGCTTACGGAATTCTGCAAAAGGGCAATGAGAAGGGTGAGCATCTTGCTGGCATGTTTTTGGTTTCCCATTTCTACCATGCACTTAATGGAAAACAGGGTATTGTATAAAAAATGAGGGTTAATCTGAGCCTTTAAAAAGTTGAACTTCGCATCGTTGGCTTGCTTTTCCGCAGACTGAACATCTTTGATTAAGACGTTTATGGCATCGCACAGATGATTATAGGAATCTCCGATACGCTTAATCTCCGCCAATTGAGTTTTGATTTTAAGGTGGGCGAAGTTCCGGCTGATGGAGTGTTCCATTTCTTCGCATATTGCGTGAATCGGCCTGGAGATGGAACGGGTGATAATGGAAAATACAAAAAGCACTAGGAGATAAAACCCTATCACAATGGCAATGATAAGATAAATGATTTTCCGGACAGGCTGCATGATGCTGTCTAACGGTATCTGTTCAAAGATTGTCCAGCCGGTAACCGTAGAGGTATATTTGACACAAAAACACTTCACGCCGTAATTGTTGGTATAAATATCGTAGGGGTTGCTGCTGCGGACAAATAAATAATCCGGGGTGGATTTGGGCGTAATGCCGATTTTGCTTTTATCATTGGAGGAAACTACGGTAGAATATTCATTCAGTAAGTGAATGGTGGAATCCGGGCGTATGGAATCGCTGTAAATGGAAGATAGTGTGTTTTCATCTACAAAGACGATGATAGCCCCTGCGAAATCCCCGCTTACCTGATAAACATTCCGCACGATAGCATAACAGTAGGTATTCCCTCCGGACTTAGGGCTGGGAACAAAATTGGTAACGGAATAGGAAGCGTTTCCATAAGCCCGCTGTTTCCGATACCAGGAAAAAGAACTGAGGCGCTCAAAATCTTTTTCCGTATAACCGCAGCTGGAATAGCGAAAGCCATTTTCGCCCAGGCAGACGATATCGAAGGAAAGGCCAAATTGCTGGAAGGCGCTGTAATATTTGGTATATAAAAGGTCGATGCCGGCGTTGACAGAAGAAATATTCTGCCCGGTCAAGTCGCTGCTTAAAATGGTTCCCAAGATGCTTTCGTCCTGATAAAGGAGTCTGGCGATGGTTTCTGCACTGGTAATCATGGCATCGGTTTTCTGGGAAATCAGCTGGAGTTGTTTGGTATTGGCTTCGCTCAAGGTTTCGTAAGTCGAACGGGTATAAAAATGGACGAGTATAAAAGTCAGCAAAGCGGTCAGCATGCCCAAAACAAAAAATAATGTAATATTTAGGATTTTTTTAATATTCATCAATGCGTTTTCACTCCACTAACTTAAATACCCGTTTGGTTTACTGATATTATTATACCAAGAATTAAAGATTTCAACAATATGCACAGGAAAAACGGTCAAAAAACATCAAATATATCAAAAAAATACAAATGGGATTGCATGTGGGCTGGCTTAAAAGTCAAAAAAAGAAAAATATGGGTCAAATAATTGATTGTGAAACTGGGCGGAAAAAAATATGATGGTATCAGATGAAACGCGGAAAGCCTGTAGGAGAGGTAATTGCTACAGATACAGAAAGAAAAGGAGAAGGTATATGAAAAAGAAAAAATTAATTGCAGTGTTTCTGTCATTGGCATTGATGGCATCTGTGGTGACAGGGTGTGGAAATTCGCAGGGGGGAGCGGGAGATAGCCAGACGCCGGCAGAGGAAAAAAATGTAGAAGCAAATACAGGAGAGGCAGGGGATACGGAGGCAGAGGATGTTTCTTCGGAGGAATTGGTTACCATAAGGGTGTCCACATTGGCCCAGCAGCTTTCCATTCCCATGCATTATATTTCCAAGATGGGCTGGGATGTGGAAAATGGTTTTAAATTAGAGATTACCACCTTTGCCCAGGGAAGCGGCATCAATGAGGCCCTCGGTTCCGGCCTGGTGGATGTGTTTACCATTGGTGCGGCGGGCGTATCCTCCTGTTCGGTTTATGACGCGGTGTATCTGTTCTCCCATTGCGATTCCGGTGCGGGGCAGCAGTTTATGATACGGGCGGACAGCGATATGGCGGCGGAGAAGGGATATAACCCGGATTATCCGGAAGTGTACGGCACGCCGGATTCCGTGAAGGATAAATCGTTTTTGCTTCCTATGGGAACAGCAGCGCAGATTCTTGCGGATATGTATCTGGAAGCGTTGGGGTTGAGCGAAGATGATGTGACGTTAATCAACATGGATGATACGGCAGCTTATCAGGCATTCGTTTCCGGACAGTCGGATTTTGCCAAGACCAGCTACCCTACGGCTGACAGTTATGATCCGGAGCAGTATTTGGTAGCTTGTAGCATGACAAACTTGAATTGCCCGTATTATGACAATATTTTATGTTCCCGTGAATTTTATGAGGACGAAAGCAAGCACGAAGCCTTGGTAGCGTTATGCGAGCAGCTAATTCGTGTAGCGGATGTATTTAAGGATGACAAGATACTGATGGAGACCATGATGGAATGGTATGAGATTAACGGACAGGCATGCAACCCGGACGAAATCGAGCATCAGGTATTGGAACGCCCGTTTTTCACCTATGACGACCTGACGACGATTGATTCTACGGCGTCCTTTAAAATGATTGCAGATTTTTATGCGGTAGTAGGCAATATTTCCGATGAAGATTTGGAAAAGGTATACAAAAATATGGATGATACCATCATTAAAGAAGCACTGGAAGCATATGCGGCCGACTATATGAAATAACGGCAGCAAAGCAGTAACGGTTCGGGCCTGCCTGGGCTGTTACGCAAGGCGGATGCACTGCCCAAAACCAAGGAGCATCCGCTTTGACATCAAGAAAGGAACAACCAGACATGACAAAACAGAGAAAACAATTTGCTTTCCGAATGAAAGTGATATCAGTTTGCGCCCTATTTGGCTTTTTCCTGATTTGGTACTTGGTAACGGAGGTATGGAAACTGGCTCCTGAAACACTTCTGCCATCCCCGTTAAAAGCGCTGGAAACAGGAATCGGTAAATGGAGCATAAAGAAGCCGGACGGTTCAACACTGCCCCAACATATTTTTGCCAGCCTAAGGGTTTCTTTGCTTGGCTTCTGCTTCGGGGCGGTGATTGGAGTGCCGCTGGGTATTCTGATGGCCTGGTGGGAGAAAGCGGACATGTGTTTAAAACCGGTTTTTGACTTCGTAAGGACAATACCTCCGATTGCCTGGATTCCCATTATGATTATCCTTTTGGGCATCGGTGTGGTGGCTAAGGCGTCCATTGTCTTTCTGTCCGCATTCATCCCCTGTGTGGTCAATTCGTATACGGGAATAAAATCCACGAAAAAAGTACATATCTGGGTGGGGCAGACATTCGGCGCATCCAAAACGCGCCTGTTGTTCAAAGTGGCAATCCCCTCCGCCCTGCCTTATATCTTTACAGGGCTCAAAGTTTCCCTGAATTCGTCCTGGGGTTCCTTAGTAGCGGCGGAAATGCTGGGATCAGACAGTGGGCTTGGGTATATGATTCAGCTGGGAAGGCTGCTTTGCCGGGCTGATTTGATTATCGTAGGTATGGTGGTAATCGGGATTATGGGTACGATATTGTCCGCAATTTTGGACTTTATGGAAATCAAACTGGTGAAAGGGGCGATGTAAATGAGCAAGAAAGAACAAAAAGTAAGGGCACTTGTATATGGCGGCGGTACTTTTTTGCTCCTGCTGTTTTTATGGGAAATAACGGTGCGGATGACCGATTCCCAGATTCCTTTCCCCACCCCTTTGGCGGTAATCGAAAGGTTTGTGGATATGCTTTTCCATAATGTGGGCTATTATTATACGATTATAGGACATGTGCTCTGGAGTCTGAGCCGTGTGCTGGCAGGGTTTTGTATCGCTGCGGCGTTAGGTATCGTGCTGGGGCTGACTATGGGATGGTTTTCTTATGTACGTGCCATTTTTATGCCAATCTTTAATCTGCTGCGGCCCATCGCCCCATTGGCCTGGATACCTTTGGCGATTTTATGGTTTGGAATCGGAGAAAAATATAAGTACTTCTTAATCTTTATTGCAGCTTTTGTTCCCTTTACTTTAAATGCTTACGCCGGGGCTACTCATGTGGATAAGCAGCTGGTAGGGGCGGCAAAAATGCTGGGGGCAAATAAAGCCCAAGTGTTTTTTGAAATAGTGGTGCCGGCGGCAATCCCTTCCATTTTTTCCGGTGCCCAGGTGGCTTTGTCCAATTCCTGGATGACCATGCTGGCGGCTGAGATGGTCTGTGCCACGGAAGGGATTGGCTGGATAATCATAGCGGGGCAGGCAGTGAATGATATGACACAAATGATAGCGGGAATGCTGGCCATCGGTATTGTAGGATTCCTGTTGGCGAACGGGATGAGAATATTGGAGAGGAGATGTCTTGTATGGAACAATCAGGGAAATTAAAAGATTCCCAGGCCGATGCCTGTGGCGCATCCTCATATATGGCAGGCGCGAAAAACAGTGCGGGAACGGGAATAAAAATGAAATGCAGAAACCTTTCCAAGACCTTTCAGACCCCTAAGGGCAGCTTTGAGGTGCTCAAAAATTTGACCTTTGATGTGCATGAAAATGAATTTTTGGTAATCTTTGGGCCTGGACAGTGTGGAAAAACTACGCTCCTTTATATGATGGCAGGGTTGGAAGAATGTACGGAAGGAACGGTGGAGCATAACGGGAAACTGGTGGAAGAGCCCCACCATTCCAGGGCGGTAGTTTATCAGACCATGGCTTTATTCCCGTGGATGACTGTAAAAAGAAATGTGGGATTCAGCCAGAAGGTCAGGAAAGTGGACAGGAAAAAAAGGGATCAGGATACCCAGAAATTTATCGATTTGGTAGGTTTGACCGGTTTTGAAAACAGCTATCCGGTACAGCTGTCCGGCGGTATGAAGCAAAGGGTGGGCATTGCCCGGGCCTATTGCGGGGATCCGGATGTGCTTTTGATGGATGAGCCTTTTGGCCATCTGGACGCCCAGACCCGCTATATGATGCAGGAATCCCTGGAAAATATATGGGAAAATGAAAAGAGGACTGTAGTATTCGTCACCAATAACATTGAGGAAGCCCTTTATCTGGCCGACAGGATTATTCTTTTAACGGATTGCCCGGGCCGGATTTGCAAAGAATATACCATTGATATGCCAAGGCCCCGCAGCCTGGTGGATGGGGAATTCCTCCGGCTGCGCAAGGAAATCACTCAGCAAATGAATGCAAATGAGTCAAATATTGCCGACTGAGAAAGGAATGTAAGCTAAAATGGATAAAAATATAAAGGTCCAGGTGACCCGCCTGACAAAAAAGTTTGGGGATTTGCTGGTGCTCAATGACGTATCCTTTGACGTATACGATGGGGAATTCCTATGCATTGTCGGCCCCACCGGCTGCGGAAAAACCACTTTTTTGAACAGCCTGACCCACCTTTATGAGCCGACATCAGGCGAAATCCTGTTTAAAGGTGAAAAAATCGACTTAAGAAAACACGATATTGCCTACATATTTCAGGAATATTCCGCTATGGAATGGCTAACGGTAAAGGAAAACGTACGGTTTGGGCTGGAATTAAAGAATCAGTACAAAGGAATAGATGAAAAAGTAAAAGAGGCGCTGGAATTGGTAGGCCTGACGCAATTTGCGGATTATTATCCAAAACAGCTCTCTGCCAGCATGCTTCAACGCGTGGTAATTGCCAGAGCCTTCGCTACCCAGCCGGAACTGCTCTTAATGGATGAACCTTATGGACAGCTGGACATCAACCTTCGCTTCCGGCTGGAAGACGAAGTGGTGCGCCTATGCAAACAGACTAAGACAACGGTTATCTTTATTACCCATAATATTGAAGAGGCCGTTTATCTGGGTGACCGCATCTTAGTACTGACCAATAAACCCACATCCATCAAAGAAATCGTAACCGATGAACTTCCCCATCCCCGCGACATCGCAGCACCGGAATTCGTGGAGATGCGAAACCGGATTACGGATTTGATTAAATGGTGGTAATATGTCATGGTCTCCTGAATTGTTGGAAGAACCCAAGTTTGTGTCCGCACGGCATCTGCAAACTTGCTCACCATATAGGAAAGTCCGTCATCAGACGG
>BLLT01000050.1 GCA_011958945.1 Lachnospiraceae bacterium
GACTTTTTTAAAAGTCCTACTTTGCAGCAAGTGCAAAGCCCTGGACTGTTAGCGTTTTTATTCAAAGATGCCAGAAAGCGATAGATTTTGAGTTTTCTATATGATATGATAAAGGTTCAGAGAAACTATAGAGACAATAGGGGGTGAAGCAGTGTATAAACCATTGCCTATAGGTGTTGACAATTTCGAAAAAATGATTCATGAGGGATATTACTATGTGGATAAAACTCTGCTCATCAAAGAATTGCTGGATTTAAAAGGGGAGGTAAATCTTTTTACCCGTCCAAGGCGCTTCGGGAAAACATTGAATTTGAGCATGCTTCGATATTTCTTTGAGGATACTGGGGAAGAAAAGGAAAATGCGAGGAACAGGGAACTTTTCCATGGAATGAAGATTATGGAGGCCGGAGAAGGCTATACCAGCTATATGGGAAAATACCCGGTTATCAATCTGACCTTGAAATCTGCCAAGCGGGAAGATTATGAAGCGGCATGTTACGCGGTTCGGGCCGAAATTGCAGTGGAGTTTGAAAGACACAGAAATATTATTATGCGGGGAAAGGGAAAGATTTCCCATAAAGAATATGAACAATATCTGGCCATTGCAGAGGAAAAGGCGGATAATAATGAAATCAGGAATTCCTTGCTGCTGTTTTGCCGATGTATGTATAAAATTATGGGGAAAAAGGCTGTTATTCTTATAGATGAATATGATGTTCCGCTGGAAAATGCATATTTTAACGGGTTTTATACGAAAATGACAGGTTTTATCCGTTCCTTGTTTGAGGCGGGGCTTAAAACGAATGAGTATATGCAGTTTGCCGTTATTACCGGCTGTTTGAGGATTTCGAAGGAAAGTATTTTTACAGGGCTGAATCATTTGAATATTATTTCTGTGCTGGACAGGAAATACAGTGAGCATTTTGGGTTTACAGAATCGGAAATTATCCAAATGATGTCTTATTATGAAGTGGAAGACCGTTTCCCGGTTATGCGGGAATGGTATGACGGATATATGTTTGGAGACACGAGGGTTTATAATCCGTGGAGTGCAATTAAATTTTTATATGATTTATATACTGATAAACATGCATTTCCGCACCCTTATTGGAGTAATACCAGTTCCAATGATATTATCCGGGATTTAATTGCCCAGGCTGACCGTGAAACAAAAGGGAAAATTGAAATCCTTTTAAATGGAAGCACATTGGATATACAGGTGCATGAGGAAGTCACCTATGAAGATATACACAATACCAATGAAAACTTGTGGAATTTTCTTTACTTTACGGGATATCTGACAAAGGAAAAGGAATACTTCAAAGAAAAATGTATCTTCCTGAAGGTGCGCATCCCCAACCTGGAGGTCATGGCTATTTATGAGAATAGCATTGCCAATTGGATGAATGATATAATAAAGAAAGAAAACTTCCACGATTTATACCGTGCCATGGAAGACGGAAATGCAAAAAGGATGATGGATATACTGAATAAACATCTTTTGGATACAATCAGCTTTTACGATAGTGCGGAGAATTTTTATCACGGCTTTTTGGCGGGGATTCTAAGCCAAAGCGATAATTATTTGGTAAAATCCAACAGGGAATCGGGTAACGGACGCTCGGATATTATGGTGAAAAGCCCTTCTTTGCGGGGCAAGGCATTTATCCTGGAAATAAAAGCCTCAGAGTGCATTGACGATTTGGAAGCCGATGCGGAAAGGGCACTGCAGCAAATAGGCGAAAAGAGATATCAGGAAGAACTGTATGCGGAAGGGTACAAAGATGTTACTTGCTTTGGGGTCGCCTTTTTTCGAAAAGACTGCGAGGTGCGGGGAAATAAATAAAGAATCACATTCAAAGCAGTTTATCTTTTGTATAAAATGTATACTTTATGCTGCTGCTTTGAATATAATTCCTTATTTATGCATTATAGCATAAGCTGGTGTGATTTTCAACAAGCATATATGGATTTAAGGAGAAAAGTGTAACGGTTCAGCTTTTGGTTTTAAAGTTATAGGAATTTAGGAGGTAACAGGCTCATGGCACTGGCCGAAGAAAAAATATATACTATAGATGATATTTATTTATTGCCCGATGGAGAGCGTGCGGAATTGATTGATGGACGGATTTATTATATGGCGCCGCCGAGCACTGTACATCAACGTATTGTGATGAAAATCTCCACCGTAATCGCAAATTATATTAATGTCAACCGGGATTCCTGCGAAGTGTTTCAAGGGCCATTTGCCGTCTTTTTGGGTGAGAATGATAAAAACTACGTAGAGCCGGACATCAGCGTGATTTGTGATTCTGATAAAGTAAATGAAAAGGGCTGTTTAGGATCTCCGGACTGGATTGTTGAAGTGGTGTCTCCGAGCAGCCGGAAAATGGATTATAATAAGAAGCTGTTTAAATACCGTACGGCATGTGTTCGGGAATACTGGATTGTAGACCCGGGCAAAAAACGTATTTTGGTTTATGATTTCGAGAATGATGATATGGGGGAATTTACCTTTGAAGATACAATTCCGGTAGGAATTTTTTCCGGCTTGTCTATTGATATGGCAGAATTTAAAGTATGATACGCGGAAATGGGCGGAAGGCCATTCTTCTCATGGATTGTTTGCGCCGCCAGAGGCAGTGTGGCGGGAAGGGTGAAAAAGATGACGGTTCGTGAATTTTGGCCAGCGCTTTGCGGATTCTGCCGGATAAATTGGAAAAAAGGGTAAATAATTACGGAAATCTACCGATATATAAAATAGACGTAAATGATAGGTATCATTATGTTGCGTAACAAATCAAAAACATCACATGGAGGTGATTATAATGGCAATAGAACCATTAGGAAGTGTAATGACAATCCAGTCACAGACCGCACAGAAGCCGGTCAAATCAAATGAAGCGGTGGATAACAAGGAAGTTTCCACTCCTGCGCAGGTTACAAACGTAGATCCGATGACCGTATCCGTTTCTAAGCCTAACAGCAAAGACGGAGAGGACTCCGGAAACCAAAACGCAGAGCAACAGCAGCAGGCCACTAACGATAAAATCAAGAAGGCCGTTGAGCAGCTGAACAGGAATATGCCCCATTCAGAAGCTGTCTTTGGAATCCATGAGAAAACCAACAGGGTGACCATTAAGATTGTGGATAAGGACACAAAGGAAATAATTAAGGAATTCCCGCCGGAGGAAACTTTGGATATGATTGCCAAAGTATGGGAATTGGCCGGGATTATGATTGATGAGAGACGGTAAAGAAAACCGTTTCAAAAAAGCAGCTAAAAAGTAAATGTGTATTTTCAGAATATCTCTGCCGGAACAGGCATGGATAGGGTTTGAAAGCACACGAATAAGGACAGGAGGAAAGAAAAATGCCGATTAGAATTACAGGTATGAATTCAGGTCTGGATACGGAGTCCATTATTTCGGAATTGGTGAAAGCACAGAAAACGAAAGTGGATGCTGTTAAGAAGAAACAGACAATTGCCGGATGGAAACAGGATGCCTGGAAGGAATTGAACACCAAAATCTATAAACTGTTCCAGAATACCTTGGGAAGTATGAGGTTTTCCACGGATTACAGCAAGAAGATTACAGATGTTTCCGATTCGTCTATCGCAAGCGTAATCAGTTCGGATGATGCGATGAATGCGACCCAGAAGCTGCAGGTAGTGAGCCTGGCAAATTCGGGGTACATGACTGGTGCGGAAATCAGCAAAAGTGGTGGCGGGGATGTGACCAAGGATACCAAGTTGACTGATTTGGGGATAAAAGCGGGAAGTACCATAACAGTTTCCACAGGCGATAAGACAACGGATATCCGTATTACCGAAAATACTACTATGCAGAGTCTCGTTGGCGAACTGAAAAATGCTGGGGTGGAGGCGAACTTTGATGAAAAGAATAAAAGGCTTCATATCGCTGCGGCTAAGAGCGGTGCAAAGAATGATTTTGCCATTACGGCATCTGACGCGGACGGTACAGATGCTTTGAATAAGCTGGGAATCCTTTCTTATGATGCGAAAGCTATGGAAGCATATAAAAAATATGCGGGTATGACTGCAGTGCAAATACAGGAAGCGGTTGACAAAGATGTGGCGAACCGTTTACAGTCTTATATTAGCCAGAGAGAGAGCCTTTTAAAGACACAGGAAACACAGACAAAAGCGTTAGCTGACAGTAAGGATGCATTTGAAAAAAAATATCTTGATGCAGGAGAAACAAGCATTGAGGATGCGCTGGCGAATAAAGAGGCTTTGAAACAGAATATTGATAAACTGAAAGAAGAACTGAAAGATACATCCTCTTCATTGACCGAAGAAGAAAAGAAAGCAAAGCAGGAAGAACTGAAAAAGCTGGAGGGGAAGATGTCCGCTCTGGAAAACTATGAAAATCAGAAAAAGGCTTTGGATGCAACGAAACAGTCTGTCAGCGATGTGGAATCTTATCTGAGTATAGACAAGACTGACCTTGATAATGTAGTAATTACCGCAGGTACTAAACTTACTGATGAAGTGAAAAGGGCATGGGATAATAAGGTTCTGGAAGCACAAAAAATAGTAAATGCCAGCAGCAAACCAACAGGCAATTTTGCAAACAGGACAGAAGGTAAAGACGCACAAATTGTATTAAATGGTGTTACCTATACCGGTGATAGCAATACTTTTGAAGTAAACGGTCTGACCATTACCGCATTACAGGAAAGCAGCAAGGAAATTACGTTGACCACCAGGCAGGATACGGAAGGTGTATACAATAAGATTAAATCCTTCTTAAAAGAGTATAATGCTTTAATCAACGAGATGGATAAGCTGTATAATGCAGAATCCACCAAAGAATATGAGCCGCTGACCGATGAAGAGAAGAAAGAACTGTCTGATTCAGAAGTAGAGAAATGGGAAGATAAGATTAAAGGCTCCATTCTGCGTAGGGATTCCAATTTGTCAACGATTTCTAATGCCATGAAGACCATTATGCTTCAGGGGGTAACGGTAAATGGGAAACAAATGTATTTATCGGATTTCGGTATTGAAACCCTTGGATATTTTGGCGCTGCAGAAAACGAAAGGAATGCATACCATATCAATGGGGACGAAGATGATGCTTCAGTAGCTTCCAAAACCAATGATTTAAAAGCAGCAATTGCTGCTGACCCTGATGCTGTAATAGGGTTCTTCTCCCAACTGTCCCAGAATCTATATTCTGAACTGAGCAAACAGTCCAGCAGTGTAGAAGGAGTCCGCTCATTCGGAAGCTTCTACGATGATAAGAGGATGGAAGACGATTATAATAGTTATAAAACAAAAATTAAACAGCAGGAGGACAAATTGACAGCGTTGGAAGAGAAATGGTATAATAAGTTCGCTGCCATGGAAACGGCACTCGCAAAATTACAGTCTAACCAGAGTGCAGTATCAAGCTTATTAGGAGGAATGTAAAAATATGTCTCTACCAAACAAGTATGAACAATACAATAATAATAAAATAATGACAGCATCGCCTGCCGAACTCACCCTGATGCTTTATGAAGGAGCTATTAAATTTTGCAATATAGCGATTATGGGGGTAGAGCAGAAGGATATTGATAAAGCTCATACGAATATTATTAAAACCGAGAAAATCGTAGATTATTTGAGGGCAACACTGAATATGAAATATGGGGTGGCACAGGATTTTGAAAACATTTATGTATATCTCGGAGAACGTTTGGTAGAGGCCAACCTGAAAAAGGATAAAGAGATTCTGGAGGAAGTCTGTGAACACCTCCGTTCTGTCAGGGATACATGGAAGGAAGTCATGCGTTTGAACAGGGAGAAAGGTAAATCATAATGGAGAATTATCTTCAGGTCTTGGAGGACAGCTTACAAAAGAAGATGGATGTGTTATGCCGGATAGAGACACTCAGCTTGAAACAAGAGCAGATACTGGGGGCAGATTCGGTTTCAGAAGAAGCCTTTGATAAGAGTATAGAGGAAAAAGATGTACTCATTAACGAGTTAAATAAACTGGATGAGGGGTTTGAAAGCCTTTATGCCCATATTAAGGAGCAGCTAATGGCTGGGAGGCATAAATACAAGTCTCAGATTGCCGTTTTGCAGAAGAAGATTGCTGAGGTTACCGAAAAGAGTATAGCTATCCAGGCTCAGGAGGCGAGGAATAAGAAGCTGGCAGAGGATTATTTTACCAAAGCCAAGCAGGAATTGAAGAAGGGAAGAAGGAGTTCCAAGGCCGCTTTGGATTATTATAAGAGCATGAATAAAACGCAGATGGTATCTCCGCAGTTTATGGACAAAAAAAAATAAAAAAATTTAAATTTAGGTATAAAGTATTCGGAAATTTTTCCGATATAATATACAAGTAACAAAAGTTACTGAAATAATCAGCAAACAAATGGACGGCAGGAATCCTAGGAACTGCTGGACATGAAAAAAACAAAAGTGGCAGGGACGCCACTTAATATTCAAGGAGGAATATAATATGGTAGTACAACACAATCTTACAGCTATGAACTCTAACAGGATGTTAGGCATTACAACAAACACTCAGGCAAAACAGACAGAAAGACTGGCCTCAGGTTATAGAATTAACCGTGCGGCGGACGATGCAGCAGGCCTTTCCGTTTCTGAAAAAATGAGGCGTCAGATTAGAGGTCTGGATCAGGCTTCCACAAATGCTCAGGACGGTGTTTCCTTAGTACAGTCTGCAGAAGGTGCTTTGAACGAAGTTCATGATATGCTGCAGAGAATGAACGAGTTGACAGTTAAGGCTGCTAACGGAACATATACTACAGCTCAGAAACAGTATATTGCTGATGAGGTTAACCAGCTTGTTAGTGAAATTGACCGTATTGCGACAACAACGAAGTTCAATGACCAGAGTGTATTGAATGGTTCTGGCACTGCTCCAAAGAGTTTCTCGTTCCAGGTTGGTAATGAATCGGGAGAAACAATGAGCGTTGAGATTTCTAAAATGACGGCTACAGAAATTGATACAAATTTAAAGAGCCAGGCATGGAGTGCCGCAACAGCATATAGCGATGTTGCAAGCTTTATTACAGTTGTTAGCAATGCCCTTGAAAAAGTGGCTTCACAGCGTTCTGCACTTGGTGCTGTTCAGAATCGTTTGGAGCATACAATTAACAACTTGGATAACATTGTTGAAAATACAACAGCAGCTGAATCTCGTATTCGTGATACAGATATGGCTAAATCTATGGTTACCTACTCCAATAATCAGATTCTTGCTCAGGCGGGTCAGGCTATGTTGGCACAGGCTAATCAGACAAATCAGGGTGTATTGTCCTTACTTCAGTAGAGTAGTAATTGTGTGAAGTACAGCACTTTATAAAGTGTTTGAAAGAGAGCTGGAAATTTCAGCTCTCTTTTATTTTAAAAATTTATACAGGGCATGGAGAGATGGTATGAATATATTGCTATTGGAATGGGATAGTTTTGCCCATGAATATATGATAGAGGAATTTCGTAAGGCAGATAATAGGGTAGATATTTTCCCATGGCCTTTTGGGCAGGAGAATATGCGAGAAAATGAAGCGTTATGTAGTAAATTGTCAAAAATATTGAAAGAAAAGAAATATGATTTTGTATTTTCCTTCAATTTTTTTCCAGTAGCAGCCAAGGCATGTAATAACTGTCGAATAAAGTATGCTGCATGGATTTATGATACTCCATTTCTTCTTCTCTATTCAAAATATACAATGCTAGATACAAATTATATTTTTTTCTTTGATAAATCCTTGTTTTACGATTTTAAAAAGCATGGGGTACATAATGCTTTTTATCTTCCTATGGCAGCTCCAGTAGATTGCTATGATAGCATAAAGAAAGAAGATATGGATGGAGAGAGATATGGGGCAGATATTTCTTTCGTAGGCTCTACCTATAACGAAGAAAGACAAGATTTTTTTCAATATATTAATGGAGTCAATAAGTACACAGCAGGTTATTTGCAAGGGATAATGAAAATGCAAGGGGAAGTGTATGGGGAATTCATATTGGAAGGGTTATTGACCGATAATATACTGCATGAACTACAACGAGTTTGTCCTATCCGAAAGGGAGAAGATGAATGGGAGACAGAGGCATGGATTTATGCGAATTATTTTCTGGCAAGAAAACTGACAGGGGAGCAGAGGGTAGAGCAATTGGAACTTTTGGGGAAGAAACATTTCGTTAAATTATACACATCGGAACGAAAGTTGGAAATTCCTAATGTAATAAACTGTGGTCCGGTAGATTATATGGAAGAGATGCCAAGAGTATTCAAAAATTCAAAGATTAATCTGAATATGACTTTGCGTAGTATTCATACAGGGATTCCATTGAGGGCTATGGACATTATGGGAAGCGGCGGTTTTTTACTGACAAATTATCAAGAAGACTTTTTGGAATATTTTGAGCCAGGGATTGATTATGTATTTTATTCCAGTAGGGAAGAACTGATAGAATTGACTGATTATTATTTGATTCATGAGGATGAAAGGCAGGAAATCGCTTATAACGGCTACTGTAAAGTAAAATCTGGACATACATATAAAGATAGGGTGGAATTTCTTTTAGGGCAAATGAAGGAGTTATAGATATGAAGGTATTATATGTAACATGGGAAGCTTATGGTGGAAGCGATGTGAGGGAAGAGTTCAATAGACGTGGCTATGAGGTAGATGAATGCAAAGTGAGCCGAAAAGAAAATTCTTATGCCAATCAGCAGCGGGAACAGGAATTAATTGAACGGATTTCGAATAATAAGTACGATTTCGTGTATTCGTGGAATTATATGCCCGTGGTGGCCATAGCCTGTAATGTTTGTAAGGTGCCCTATGCTGCATGGGTATATGACAGCCCTTTGATGCCGCTGTGGCACTGTACGGTAGTATCTCCTTATAATTATATATTTATATTTGATAAAGCGGATTATATCGAATTAAAGAAAAAAGGGATTAAGACAGTATACTATTTGCCATTAGCAGCTAATGTGGACAGATATGATAGCTATCAGATAGATGATGAAATGGAAGAGGCTTATAAGGTACCCATTTCATTTATTGGTTCTACCTATACAGAGAATAGATTTAACGGGTATAGAGGATTGAATTGGCTGGATAATTACGAAAAGGGATATGTAGATGGATTGATGATGGCACAGAAGAAAATATATGGGGATCTTCTGTTGGAGAATATGTTGATGCCTGAATTGATAGAGAAGTTAAAAACTATATATGGTGGCAATATGTATCAGGACTGTAATTTTTCTTTTGAGAAATATTTTGGTCAAGTAATCTTGCCGAGGTATATTACTGCAACTGAACGACAGGAGGTTCTAACTTTGCTTTCTGAAAGATATCCATGTCATCTTTATACTCATAAGAAAACTCCATCCCTGCCACATACGATTAATCGTGGAACAGCGGCTAATCGTATGGAAGCATGTATTATATTCAGATGCTCAAAAATAAACCTGAATATAACTTTACGGTCAATCAGAACAGGGATTCCGTTGCGTGCATTTGAAATTATGGGAAGCGGCGGTTTTCTGATGACGAATTATCAGGAGGATTTTTTGGAATATTTTGATCCTGGAGTAGATTTTGACTGTTACTATAGTTATGATGACTTGTTAAAAAAGGTGGAATATTATTTGACTCACGAGGAAGAGAGAAGACAGATTGCGGAAAATGGATATCGTAAAGTTAAGCAATACCATACTTATCGCAATCGTTTTGACGAAATGTTAAAGGTGATGAATTTAGAATAGACAGGTGGTGTATGGTATGATTAGGGTAGACGGAAAAGTAATTGATTTAATAGAGAAGATTCGAAAAGCATTAAAAATGAATCAGATGGCAGGGGAAGATTTTCCTATAGATGAGATATATAATTTAATTGAATATACATTAGGGGAGTCATTTTGGAACTGTGTCGGAAGCCAGGTAAATGATGGGTTTGAAAATATGCCAGCCATTTACAGAGAGTGTTTGGAAAAAGCTATAGAGAGAGAGGATATGGAGGAATGTAGCCGTATCTTGTATCTATTTGAATGCACTTATAGAGGGTTATATGCTGCATTGAATGAAGAGGAGAGAATCTTTCGGGAAAAACCTTATCGAAAAATGATTATAGATTTAGGAACGATGAATTCTCAGATACAGTATCGACTGCATAAAGAACGCCAAAAAGGGATGCAGGAGAGCAAGGAAGGTAAATTTTTGGGAGTAGGAAGAGGAGTGGTCTATACGTATCTTCTGGAAGAAGGTGGACTGAATCAGCCTCAGGAAGTGAATAGGCAGCTGGACTATCTGTGTTTTACTAACAAGAAGGAAAAATGGGGGAAGAAAGAAGGGGTATGGGAGTATCGGCCGGTAGAGATGGCAGAAGGCGAAGAGGAACTGCTGCTGGAAAGTAAATGTAAAATTTTGGCTCATAGGTTAGTGAAGGAGTATGATTATAGCATATGGGTTGCGCAAGATGTTATTATTGTGGGGGACGCGGTTCGCTTTTGCGAAGTATATGGGGAAGGAAGAAGTTTCTTAAGCTTTCCCAGTGCCAGAGAAGATTGTATTTATGAAGATATGTCCATGGCTCATATGGCGACTGACAATATTAATATTAATATACGCAAGGCGATGATGAAATATAGAAAAGAAGGATATCCAGAGCATAATGGATTGATTGATGGTAGGGTTATGGCTAGATGTCATAGGGATGAAGTATTGTGTCAAATGATGGAAGAATGGTGGAAACAGCTTCGGCATGGATATTCATTGAAAGAAAATATATTCAATTATCTGGCTTGGAAATACAAATTTGCTTTTTCGATTTGTAATCTATTTGTTTATGAAAATCCCTATTTCAGGATTGCCGGAATTGATTTGGATACGCGTGAGGAATTGTAAAGGGCAGCAGGGATATGAATATTTTGTTTATGGAGTGGAAAAGCCTAGGACAGATAGATTTGGCAGAAGAGTTTGCGGCGCGAGGATGGGAAATTACGTATTTCCCTTTTCCAAGGGAAACAGAAAATACAAGACTGAATATAAGTTTATGTGAGAAGTTGATTAAATGTATCGCGGCGGGGAAGTATGATTTTGTATTTTCTTTCAATTATTTTCCGGTGATTTCTATTGCATGTAACGCATGTAAAGTAAAATATGTTTCATGGACATTTGATAGCCCTTTCATCCAATTATATTCTAATACAATTAGCTTTCCATATAACTATGTGTTCATTTTTGATAAAGGAACTTGCGAGGATTTATGGAAAAGTGGAATTACTACTGTATACTATTTGCCTATGGCAGCAGCAGTAAGGCGGTATGACGGATATGACATATCCGAAAAGGAAAAGGAGTTTTATTATACACAAGTATCGTTTATTGGCTCTACATATCAGGAAAAAAAGAACAGATTTTATGAAAAATTAAATGGTATTAGCGAATATACCAGGGGATATCTGGATGGATGTATACAAATGCAGAAACATGTGTATGGTGACTTTTTATTGGAAAAGATGCTGAATAGTAAAATCATGGAGGAGATGATGATACATTGTCCATTAGTAGTAAATCAGGATGGATTTGAGCGGTTGTCATGGGTATATGCTCATTATTTTCTTGCCAGGCAGGTGACGGCATTGGAACGAAAGGAGATTTGCGAACTGTTATCCGAAAATTATCGGTTGGATTTATACACCTATGACAAGACATTAGAGCTCCCTAAAGTGAGAAATCGAGGAACGGCGGAGGTAATGCGTGAGGCATCTGTAATATATAGATGTGCGCAAATTAATTTGAATATTACTTTGAGAAGTATACTGACAGGAATTCCGCTGCGTGTTTTTGAAATTATGGGGAACAGAGGTTTTCTCTTGAGCAACTATCAAAGAGACTGCGAGGACTGCTTTATCAATGGAACAGATTACGTCTATTATACAGATTACAAAGATTTGGAGGAAAAGACGGAGTATTATTTGATACACGATAAAGAACGACAGGAAATTGCCGAAAATGGATATAGAAAAGTAAAACAGTTCCATACATATAAAAACCGGGTAGATACTATGATGGATATTATATATTAGAGTGGTAAGGGAAAATCATTATGCAGAGTATAGAAGAAAAATGCAGGAGAGAATAAAGAAAAATGAGGAAGTGGCAGAATGAAAAAAATGATATTGTCATAAGACAAGGATTAGATTTCCCAGAAGAGTATTTTGAGGATGAAGTGCGGGAAGGTTTTCTGGTAGAATGTAAAATGAAGTGTGCATGGGCGGCGCAGCTGGAAGTTCTGAAAGAAATTGATAGGATTTGCACGAAGCATGGAATCCGCTATTTTGCTGACAGTGGTACGTTATTGGGTGCTGTGAGGCACAAAGGATATATACCGTGGGATGATGATGTGGATATAGCTATGTTAAGGGATGATTACCAGAGATTTCTTGCCATAGCGCCAGGGGAATTGGAAAGAGGGGAATGGAAAATATTAGATTTGGAAGAGGGGTTTAGGGAGTTATTCTGTAGGGTGGTCAATAGCACTATATATAATAGCGGAAAGGAACGTTTGCTTCGATTTCATGGCTGTCCATATGTGGTAGGTGTGGATATATTTCCTTTAGATTATGTACCCATAGACAAGGCTGAGGAAGAAGTATGGTATTTGTTAGCAAAATCTCTTCATAGCCTGTTAAGGAATGTGATGACTTTGGGAGAGGAACTTGTAATAAAGGAAATGGGGGCAGATTTGCAAAAAGTAGAGGAAATATGCAGGATAAAGCTGAGGGAGAAAAATCTAGAAAAACAACTAAGGATACTCCTAAATGAGGTAATACAAATGTATGCCGGTGAGAAGGCGGAAGAATTGGAATATATTGTGTACGATTTGGGAAATGAGGGTAAAAGATGTAAATATCAAAGGGACTGGTATGAGGGAAGCAGAAGGATACCGTTTGAAAATATTATGATACCTGTTCCGAACGGATATGACGGTATACTGCGTGCCTTATATGGCGATGATTATATGGTGCCAAAACGAGAGTTGGCTCATGATTATCCATTCTATAAAAAACAGGATTTGGAATTGGCAAAGATGAAGAAATGTAAAATATAAAAAACGATGGAACAGAAGTTAATTATGAAGGAGATGGATATTCGATGAATATAGATGAAATTATAAAGCAGAGAATTGAATTTCCAGAGACCTTTTTTCAAGATGAGATTAGGGAAGGTTTTCTGGTAAAGGGCAAGATGAAGCGTGCGTGGGCGGCTCAGATGGAAGTGTTGAAGGAAATTGACAGGATATGTGAGCAATATGGAATTCCTTATTTTGCCGATAGCGGCACGTTGTTAGGTGCAGTAAGGCATAAAGGATTTATACCGTGGGACGATGATGTCGATATCGCTATGGTAAGAGATGACTATGAAAGATTTTGCCAGATTATTGGACAAGAAATTCCAGAAGGATGGGCTTTTTCGGATTGGAATGAGGAGGGGGGGTTATATGCATTTGGAAGAGTAATTAATGGTAGAGCTTATGATACAAGAACTGAGCGTATGATACAATTTCATGGCTGCCCTTATGTAGTAGGGGTGGATATTTTTCCATTGGATTTTGTACCACCGGAAAAAGAGGAAGAAGAGGCATGGCATTTGTTACTGAAGTATTTATACTCAGTTCTGTGTGAAGTGCAGAAGAGTAAAGTCGACAATGCTACGACGGAACAAGCGATGCTGTTGGAGCAATATCTGAAACAGGCAGAAGAATGGTGTAAAGTAACCTTGGATAGGAAGAAAGATATCGAAAGACAAGTGATGCAATTGATGGAAAAAATAGCTCGGCTCTATAAAAGAAGTGAGGCGAAGGAACTGGAGATGGTGGTGTATGACTGGCAGTTGGATAAAAAATATAAGTATAAACGGGAATGGTATGAGGAAAGAATTAAGGTTCCCTTTGAAAACATTATGATACCTATACCGGTTGGTTATGCAGAAGTGCTGAATACTATGTTTGGGGAAGATTATATGACGCCTAAAAGAGTACAGACACCTGGCCATGAGTATCCTTTCTATATAAAGCAAGATATTCTACTGGAAAAAATGAGAAAGCGAGTATTGGGTTAAATCATGGGAAGTAATGAGAAAGCAGCGTTGATTAAGAGGCTATCGGCTTATATAGAGAATACAGAGAACGAAGAGTATTTTCAAAGTATGTTTTCTCTGGAAGAGCAGAATATTTTACAAACAGTAGCAGAGTTTGAGAAAATGAGATGGAAGCATAATGAAAAATTAAAAGAAATTAGTAGTATGACTAAAAGCAGAAAGATAGATACTATATTTCAGATAAAGGAGCAGGAAAGGGTTGTCAGCTTTAAGTTGAGGGAACAATTGATAGAACAAATGAATAGTCTATTAAGGCAAAGAAGTATAAATGCATGGATGGATATTTTAACATGGTATCATTTATTGAAGCATAAGAAACTGGCTGTAGATAAGTTCTGGGAATTTTTTGTTTTGGAAATTATGTTAAAAGCATTTTATGAAGAACTAAAGCTGATGGATATGGGTAGAGGACATGTATCAGTTTTATTATTGTGCAGCATGGAAGAATTAACAGAGACATATTATAAAATAGTCTTTTTGCTCCGGAGGATAGAATACGATGTAGAACCTAAGGATGAAATTTTATATTTTATGGCGGAAAAAAAACTATCGTTAACTGTCATAGAGACTATTTTGCACAATTCTCAGATATATAATATAAAAAAAATAGAAAGAGCATTGGAAAGCTGGATGGGATAAGAAAATGAATGAAAATAAAGTGTCTTTTATTATTTGTGTAAATGACAACCTTTTCTTCGAGGAATGTGTAAGATATCTAAATTGGCTGGAGGTACCAGAAGGGATAGAGACAGATATTTTGGAAATTAGGGAAGCGCATTCTATGGCGGAGGGATATAATGAAGGTATGAAATCCAGTGATGCGAAGTATAAGGTATATATGCATCAGGATGCTTTTATTGTTAATAAGTATTTCATATATGACATTCTGTCTATTTTCAGGGAGGATAGAAGTATTGGTATGCTTGGCTTAGTAGGCACAGAGAAAGTGCCAGAAGGGGGTGTGATGTGGTTTGGAGACAGAGTACCCCCGACATATGAATTGGATAACAATTGGGAACTGTATCGGTATCAAAGGGAGGATGGCCTGTGGGATGTGGAAGGGATTGATGGGGTTTTAATGGCCACACAATATGACATATGGTGGAGAGAAGATTTGTTTGATGGATGGGATTTTTATGATTTATCACAAAGCTTTGAAATGAGAAAGAGGGGATATCGAGTTGTTGTACCAGTACATAAACGTTTTTGGCATCTACATGATGACAAACCTGCATTGTCGTTGTGGAATTATAATAATTATAGACGGAAATTTATAAAAGAATATATGGAAAATCAGGAGAATGGCGAATATGATAACTGTATTGATGATAGCATACAATGAAATAGAAAATGTAAAAATGTCAGTGGAAAGTTTTCGTCTGTTTTGTGATGTAGAGATATCTCTTGTGATAGTAGATAACGGTTCGGAGGATGGGTTATGGGATTGGGCAAAGGAACAGTTGGATATTACTTATGTACGCACAGATGAAAGACCTATGAGTTGTGGAAAGGCTTTAAACCTGGTTAGGAAAGAACTGGAGATTGATACAGACTTACTGGTTATAGAGTGCAGATATATGATTACACCCCAATATTTGTCTCGTATGAGGGAAATGCTGTATTCAGAAGAAAATGTAGGTGCAGTGGCAGGTATTGTCTGTAATACCCCTCAGTTTAATCCCAATCGTCCTGTTTGTATACAGAATTATGAAGAAGCAATTAGGATATCAGATAAAGAAGAGAGGGCAAAGGGAAAGTATGCATTAATGGTGCGGGATGATTGCGCTGTGTTGTGGAAAAAAGAGGTATTAAAAGAGATTGGCGATTTTGAGGAAACAGTAAACTCTGTGGATACGATGATATGTGATTATTGTATTCGAACTATATTGACGAAGCAAAAAATAATGATATGCTTGAATGCTTTTTTGTGGCAGATGAATGTACGAGGGCCAATGGGTATGGCAGATTTAGGGAATAAAGGTGGTTGGAATGCATTGGAAAAGAAATGGGGGATGCATTATTTTAATGATATCTATAACCCACAATTGATTGAAATGATAGAACGGGGAACGAAAGATGTGTTTTCTGTTTTGGAAATAGGCTGTGATTGCGGAGCCACCCTTTTGGAAGTGAAAAATAGATTTCCAAATGTACAAGTATATGGTTGTGACATTAATGTGGCGGCAATTGCTATAGCTTCCCAAGTAGCAGATGCAGTGGTTAATAATATTGAGGAAAGGAATCTTCCGTTCCCTAAAGGGAATTTTGATTATATCATTTTTGGGGATGTTTTAGAACATTTACATAATCCTATGGAAACGCTGGTTTATTGCAAAGGTTTTTTGAAAGCGGGGGGTGCAATTATTGCGAGTATACCTAATCTGATGCATATTTCCGTGATAGAGAAACTGTTACAGGGTGATTTTACCTATGCAGAGACTGGGCTATTGGACAAAACACATATTCATATGTTTACCTTTAATGAAATTGTCAGGATGTTTGATTGCGTAGGTCTTCAGATAAGCAGATTAGCAACAAGTTTAACGGCCATTAGTGACAGGCAAAGAGCGTTGATAGATAATTTACTCGTTTTAGAGGATAAGGCTCAAAGGTTTATGTATGAGACTTTTCAATTTGCAGTAAGGGCAGAATAAAAACTGTTGCAGAAATGTGGAGAAGATTATAAAAAATTTCTAGATGAGGAAACAATAAAAGGGCTGGAAGAAATCTAGTGGTGAAGTCAGGAGTAGAATCGTGAAAACATTATTGATTGGAGATATGGAAAGAATAAATAGGCTGTATTTTTGGCTGGAAAAAGCAGTGATTACTTTTGACATAGCATTAATTATTTCCGAAAATGATTTACAATCTCAACATTATACATGTTCTATTGAGCCAATGGACGTATTAGGAACAGTTGGCTGCGAATACGATATTATATTTATCTGTAGTAATTTTTATCAACAGATAAGAAAAATATTGCTTATGATTGGTATTGATAAACATAATATTTTATCGGAGTATGGTATTTGCCATTATTTGCCCAAAGATGATATTATGCGTTACTATGCCGAGTATTGTAGGGAAACATGCAAAGATTTAATTACTGATTCAGTTCAAATCGGAGATTTTTCATATGTGAGTACTAAAATTCCTGATTTCCAAAATGATGAAACTAAGTTGACTATAGGAAAGTTTTGTTCTATTGCTGAAAAAACTATTTTCGTTTTAGGAGGTGAACATAGAACTGACTGGTGTACAACATACCCTTTTAATGTATTAATGGATGGCTTCGATAATATAAAGGGGCATCCAAAAACGAAGGGAGACATTGTCGTCGAAAATGATGTTTGGATAGGTATCAGCAGCTTGATTTTGTCTGGAGTACGCATAGGGAATGGAAGTGTAATTGCCGCCAGTTCAGTAGTTACTAAAGATGTGGAACCTTATACTATAGTTGGGGGAAATCCGGCTAGAGTGATACGAAAACGTTTTGATGAGCAAACAATTAAAAAACTGGAGGAAATTCAATGGTGGAATTGGGAATATGAATACATATACGATGCCATTCCAATTTTACAAAGTAATCAGATGGACAACCTTTTCGCATATTATGATACTGTAGTAAAGGAAGGCAGAGAGTAGATATAAAATATCATAGGAGCTGAAAGGATAAAATAGCAGGTATACTAATTATAGAAAGAAATACCATATGTGAAATAAGAGGGGGAAGCAATAAAGAGTATTTTTAAAAAAATGAATTAGACAGGTTTGCCCAGATGACCGCAGAACTGAACGAAAAAGAATATGGAAACCATGCGGTATTTGTAATAACGAAATAGTATAAGAGAGGAAAGGAATGATATAAGGATAAAGAGGAAGAATATCTGTCTTTTAGAAAAAACAATATAGAGAATTATGAGGACAAATATAGAGATTTACCGAGTTTATTTTATTCCAGGCAGTTTTTCCTGGATTTTGCATCAAGACACCGTGCGGATATCAAATTTACAATTTCTGAAGTAAAAGGATATTGGAATAACGATTTTGAGTTTAATTGTTACATATATAAAAGATAATAGGGAAAAGTACTATGGACTTTCCCTTTTGAAGAATGCGAGGAATGAAAAATGTAACAGTTCAGCCCATGCCGCACACGCTGCTCGCTGTACCAGCATGGGCTGAACTGTTACAAAAAAGTTACAAAAATAGTCATTTTGAACAATTTGTTATTGCCAGCTAGCTTTGCCCATGCTATAATAAATCGTATTTATTTAAATGATTCCAAAAACATAATTTTTGATTCTGTTTAGGAATCGAATGGGGTTAACTGGTATGGGGAACGGTAAAGAATTTTCTCAGGGGAAAAAAATACTTAAGAAGCTAAACGAGCTCATTGATGATAAGCGGATAGGGCAAAGGGAACTTGCCGCTTACTGTAACAGTCTGGGCTATTCTGTCAGTCAAAGCGCAATATCTAAAATTCTCACCGGAACACAGAAACTGACAATTGACCATATGGAAATGTTTGCCGATGTGCTAGGAGTGCCTTTTGATATACTTATGGAAATGTGCTGTAGGGCGGATGATTCGGGAAGGCTTTTTTTGCATTTGGGTCTTGGCGAGCAAAATTTGGCCATGAATCCTGAAAAGGAATCGGTAATATACAATGGTTATATGGGAGATTTCTATGTTTATTTTCTTTCAACGTCAAAAACTGAACAAGGGAAAGTAATAGAAGGAGAATTAAGGATAAATTCACAGGATGGATATTGTAGAGCAGAGATGCAGATAAATACTATATCCGGAACTAAAGTTCACACGGGGCAAATGATGATTTCAAAAGAAATGAAGACGGGATATATATTTCTTTTGAATCCTGATTCAGGAGAAATTTCATCTATATATCTCAGATATCGCAGGATGTATAGTATTTTGCAAGTAAGATTGGGTCTAATGCTCACAATTTCATCGGGAGACAGCGCGTTGCCGACAACGGGCTACATTTTGTTGAACCGGAAACGGATAGAAAAAAAACATTTCGGGGATGTAGCACATATATTAAAAATGGAACAGGATTATTATTGGATATCTGATTTTGGGGAAGGATTGGATTGCCCTGTCCAGTTAAACGTTCAACCTAAGGATGCAAAAGTTTATTCCATTGATGCAGGTATGCTTGAGAGGGGAATGGAAAAGGAAGAAAACCCGGAAACGTATTTAAGATTGTTATCATGGATAAAAGGAAATTCTTTGAATACAATAGAACATGTGGAGGTGAATGACAGAGTGGACTTATCTATTTTCCGTTCTTTTTATTCCACTTATCCAAATGCGAGAGACGGATAGTAACAATAGATAAACGGTTGAGAAGGTGAAAAGGGAACGGAAAGGGGTAAAGTAAATATGGAGAATTTTTCCATAATCATAGATGATAAAGATGACAGCAGAATAAATTTTCTACATGCAAAGTTTTTCCTGGAACTTTGTGGTAATGCTGTTTTAGAAGATAGAGAAGCAAAAATAGAGAGGGAAGAGAATGGTACTGAAAAAACCAGAATGATATTAAGTCCACAACAGGCCGAGGAGGATACAGACGAGGGGGATATCTATATATGCACGGCCAGGCAGGAGTGGATGGAAGACTTGTGCGGACAAATTGCCCAGGATTCTGCTGACCAGGAAACGTTATTGGCTCTTCTGAAGAACTATTATAGCGAGGATGTATTTCGCAATTTGTATACGATTACTTATTTATACGCAAACAGGGCTTTTTGTTTGAAAAAGAATACATTTATGCATTCGACATTGTTAAATTTAGCTGAGAAGTGTGAAAAGAAGTGGGATGAAATAGAACGGGAATTTGCGAAACCATCCTGGAGGGATATCTATGCCTATTTATATTTAGTGAACCGGGTAAATGAAGGCATCTTTAAGATAAAAGGCTTTATATACCGGCATTATGATGTCCTAACCGAGAAACTGGAATGGCTAAAAGCAAATGCCCCCAATAAAGAAGAATGTCTATTGCTGGAGGCGGAAATAATCCGGAATACCCGGCGGAATTTGAGAGACCATATAGATGCATATGATAAATTACAGAATGCATCTTCTTATTGTGTGCGTTTATGGGCACTTTATGCCTTGGGGGAGATATACAGGGAACGTGCCGATAGGGAGTATAAGAATATCCATGGAGATGAGAAATGCCAGATTTTGGTCGAGTTGTATGAGCCGGCTATGGAGTATTTTCAGCGTGCATTGGGTTTGAAATCGGATGAATATAGGATATTATTTAAGATAGGGCTTCAAAGTGAGCGTAAAAGCTTAGTGGATAAAGGATTGCTCGATGATGCAAAGGATAAGATTGATCTTATTATAAATACAATAGAAAATGTAGACGAAAAGGAATGGACTTCGCTGGAAATCGAGTATTTATATAAGTCTTATATTAGAAAAGCGCATATTTATATCAAACGGGGAAAATGGGAAGCTGCTCAGTGTGCATTAGAACAAACAACAAAAATATGGGAACGCTTGAAGAGGGATAATTTGATTAAGCAGATTTATGATGAAGCAGACGAAGATGAAGCAATCAAATTTTTAGAGGAAAAATATCAACTGAGGGATAGAACCTTTGAAATTATTCAAGGGATAATAAACAAGAGAGGACATGTATATGAGGGGAATGGAAGAGATATCACTGGTCTTAGACACTTCGTATGGAGTTAGATGCGAAGCTTTAGCTGATTTCAGACAATCAATTTTTAGGGATGTCTATAATAGCGCGTCGAGTATGGTTCAGGAAATTATTGAAAGGAATATTGAGGCTGAAAAGCAAAATTATTCTCGGGGGAAAGACGAGCAAATTTGTAACGTTGTTGCCATACTCGGGGAGAGGGGCGGTGGGAAGAGTTCTGTATTAGCCTCGTACTGCAAGGCCTTAGAAGAATTAAACCATTATAATCCTAGGGCAAACGGCGGTAATTCGGATTTGGATGAAGAACAGTCAGCATTGTTTCAAATGAGGAAGAATAAGGAAATATTCTTTGGTGTATTAGATAGTATAGATGCTACCATGCTGGAGAACGATGAAAAAATTATCAGCATTATCCTGGCCAGAATGTTGGAAAAAGTGGAAGAAAAAAAGCGGTTCTACGAGATGTCCAGAGGAAATAAGGACGAAATAGAGAGTTTAGGCCGTAAAATCGAATATAAAATCGGGGAAATGTATAAAAACCTGGATAAAAGATTTAAAGAAGAAATAGATTCCCCCGCATTGATGGTAAAAGAATTGTCTAACAGCTGGAATTTAAGGGAGGCATTCATTA
>BLLT01000051.1 GCA_011958945.1 Lachnospiraceae bacterium
GGATAAAGTATGATTTTCCTGTCGTGGCGATTTCTTTAAGTGATTATAATGCAATACGGAAAATGTTGGGATATGAACAGATTTCTTTAGAAGAAAATGAATTTACAACACAGTGGAAAGCAATAGCAGCGGAAGAAGAAAGAAATAGTTTTATTGCAGAGCATACCAGCGTTGTAACAGATGGAGGAACGTTGAATATTTCCGGGCAGCCTTATTCCGTGGAAGCAATGGGAGAAACACTTTATAATGTCTATACAGATGTCCTTTATGTATTCCCGGATAAAATATGTGAGGAATTGCTGCCGGTTATAAGAAACCGTTATATTACAACAACAAAGAATATCTCTTATGAAAACGCAAGGGAGCTGGAAAGGCTTTTTGCAGCAGAATATCCAGAGCAGGCAGAAAGCGGTGCCTTGTATAGTGTGCGTTTCAGTACGCTTCAAACAAATAGCACAATCGCAAATAACTTTATTCTGCAAACAGGCATGATTTATGGTGCGATTGTACTGATGGTAATTTGCCTTACAGTGCTTTCTTTACAGCAGCTTTTAGACGCAGGGCAATATAAATACCGCTTCTCTGTACTCCGAAAATTAGGTGTAGATGAGCAGCATATCAATAAACTTATCTTGAAACAGTTGCGTATATGGTTTGGGCTTCCAATTATCGTAGCAATTATGGTAGCCGCTGTTGTGATTGGTTATTTTATCCAGACCATATCAGCCGAAGTCTCTGCATATATAGGTTTTACCACATTGATGTTACAGATTGGGGTAACAGTGGGAATTTTGGCAATCTTATTGCTTTGCTATTTTATCAGCACATGGGTTATCTTTAGATGTTCTGTTAATTCATAGTGCAGCTTGCAGCAAATACAGCGCCCTGATTGTAAGCCCTAATGCCTCCCGTGGGGCCTTTGGAATATCAAAATTGTTTTATATCCGCTTTGAGGCGCACTTTCGATTTTCATTGTTCCACCATGTGCCTCCACAATCTGCCTCACAAGCAGAAGCCCCAACCCATGCCTTAAATCCAGCCGCTCATCGATACTTTCCATATAGTGAGGTTTTTCTTCCAGTTCCCGTAATTTTTCAGCGGACATACCCACGCCATTGTCCGCAACTGTGATAGAAACATCTTCCACTGAACAGACAAGAGACAGAAAAATATCGCACCCCTGCGGATTGTGGTTGATGCTGTTCAGCACCAAGTTACCGATAGCCCGCGAAAGCAACCGAGCATCACAGTCTATAACTGCGGTTTCCGCTTCGGGAGAAATTTCTACCTCGACGGAATATTTCTCACCGATACCTGCATTGAGCAAATCCGCCGCATAGGAGCGCAGCAGTTTAGACAGGCGTACCAGCTCTTTATGGAGCGGCTGCATTTCATATTCCAACTGCGATACTAAATTCAAGTCCTGTACCAAGTCCTTGATTTTTGCGCTCTGCGTCCGGATGATCTCTGCCTCTTGCTGAATATTCCCACTGGCTCCGTGATCTCCGGCAATCCGCTGGGCATATCCCATAATCATAGAGAGCGGCGTGCGGATGTCGTGGGAAACGCCGCTGATCCAGTTGGCGCGAGCCTGGTTTTGTCTGCTCAACACTTGGGATGCCCTGTTGACGCTATCCGCAATTTCCGACAACTCGCCCCGAATGGACAAATCAACAGGTTTGCCGGTGGACAGTGTTTTGATAGAAGCCATAATCGGCTCTGTATTTTTTGCTATTTTTCGTTTTGAGAAGTAGTAGACAACAAACAAAAGCAATATGTCAATCGCCAGGATACCAGTTACAAAGAGCGGGAAAATCCTAATTGCCCGTATCGGGAAATAGTTTCCCGTCAGCTTCATAAAGCTGTCTTTTGGGTAGCCCAATACCAGCAGGCCATTGTCTATGTTCCGTACAAAAACAGGATAGTCTTGCAGATAGCCTTTCGAGAACACAGCCACATCCTGAATAGTGTATTGTGTTGGTATTTCCTCCGGCAAAGATACCTCCCAGATACAGCGCCCGCCTGCGTCCAATAGCATAGCCCAAATCCTATTACGGTTCAGTTCTTGCATCCTTTCTTCGGATATGCCGGATGCTGACAGATCAGCAGCCACAGCTTCTAACATATTTGCCGGTGATGCCGAACCGTATTCTCTGGATACAATACCTCCGAACGTCAAGGCAAACGCAAGAATATTGACAAGCAGGAGAATGAGAGCAAACACAAAAAAGGAAAGAAGATACTTCGAGATATATTTTCCAAATGCTTTCATCGGTTATTTCACCCCCTTGCTTATCCTCCGAACATTATTTCCTCGCCAGCAGTTTATAGCCCAATCCCTTGACTGTCAGCAGGGAAACCGGCTTTGACGGGTCTGCCTCGATTTTCTCCCGGACACGCCGCACATGGGCGTTCAAACTGTTTTCATAACCAAAAGGGTTGTCACCCCATAGAGCCTCGCAGAGCATGTCCACGGTCACAATACGGCCCTCATTCTTCGCAAGAGTTTCCAGCAGCCTATACTCCATCGCTGTCAAGGGAAATATCTCACCGCCCTTATCCACTTCGGCCCGGCTGAAATCCACCGTACAGCTATCCAGCTTCAAAGCGGTTGTGTCCTTTTTGTAGCATCGGCGCAGAACCGCATAGACCCGCAGCAGAAATTCCTGGGGCAGAAAGGGCTTCGCGATATAATCGTCCGCACCAAGGCCCAGCCCCGCCAGCTTGTCCGCAGCCTCATCACGGGCCGTCAGGAAAATCACGGGAATGTCCGTCCATGCGCGCATCTGCTCCATCAGGGAAAAGCCGTCGCCGTCCGGGAGCATCACATCCAAAATTGCCAGATCAGGCTTTTCCGCTTTGGCGACAGCAATTCCCTCTTTCATGTTGGCGGCGGTCACAAGGCACTGAAAGCCCTCGTCCACTAAAATAGCCGATACCATTTTCAAAAGCTCCGGCTCGTCATCGACCAGCAGAAGTTTTTTGCCGTGTAAAAATGAATTGTCCATCGTGACACCTCCTGTTCGTTCCCATTATAACATACTCGTTCAACTTTATGGATGGCCCTTTGAAAAAGTAAGGTAAAAGTAAGGACGAGAGAATGTAGAAGTCAGGTTGATGCTGTAACATAGGGGCAGAAAGGAGATGTGTCTATGGACTATATTATCACCACAAAGCAGTTGACGAAGAAATACAAAAATTTTACTTCCGTCAACAATGTTTCTATCCACGTCCGCAGGGGCAGTATTTACGGTTTTCTCGGCCCCAACGGAGCGGGCAAATCCACCACCATGAAAATGCTCCTGGGGCTGACCGCCCCCACAAAGGGCCGCTTCACCATTGACGGGAAGCAATTTCCGGGGGACCGGCTGAAAATTCTGCGGGAGATCGGCTCTTTCATTGAAGCCCCCTCGTTCTATGCCAACCTGACGGGCCGGGAAAACCTGGATGTGATACGCCGGATTTTAGGGTTGCGGAAAAACACCGTAGAGGACGCCTTGGAACTGGTAGGGCTGTCTGAATTTGGAGATCGCCTTGCAAAGAAGTATTCCCTGGGCATGAAGCAGCGGCTTGGCCTCGCCGGGGCGCTGCTGGGCCGTCCGCCTATCCTCATTCTGGACGAACCGACCAATGGCCTTGACCCCTCCGGCATCCACGAGATACGCAATCTGGTGAAGTCCCTGCCTGATCTGTACGATTGCACCATCCTCATTTCCTCCCATATGCTGTCAGAAATTGAACTGATGGCGGACGACATCGGCATCCTCAATCATGGGCGGCTGCTGTTTGAGGGCAGCTTGGATGATCTGCGGCACAGCACAAGGCAGGCGAAAATGTCCGCCGACAACCTGGAAGATGTGTTCCTCTCCATCGTGGAGCAGGACAACGCCGCCAGAAAGCAGAGGGCAAAACTATGAGGGCGCTTGTGATCGAACTGCGGAAAGAAAAACGGACAGGGATAATCCCGTTGCTGCCGGCTGTTGGTATTTTAGGTGCGGCCTACGCCTTTGTCAACTTCCTTGTTCGGAAAGATACGCTGCTGGGTCTCCCGCTGGCCCCAATGGATGTACTGCTGACCCAGCTTTACGGCATGATTATGATACTGAACCTGTTCGGTATCGTTGTCGCAGCCTGCATGGTCTTTCATCTGGAATTTAAGGGCAGCGCAATCAAAAAGATGTATATGCTCCCCATGAGCGTACCGGGGATGTATCTCTGCAAATTCCTAATCTTAACCGTCATGCTCTTTGTGGCGGTAGCTCTGGAAAATCTGGCGCTAATGAAAATCGGACAGAACTGCCTGCCGCAGGGAACATTTGAAATGGGAACGCTGCTCCGCTTTACAGCCTATTCGTTCCTCACATCCATGCCGGTGCTGTCTTTTATGGTGCTGATTTCCTCGCGCTTTGAAAATATGTGGATTCCCCTTGGCGTGGGAGTTGCCGGTTTTTTAAGCGGGATGGCCCTGGCGCCGTCAGCCGCAGCGGTCTTGATGGTGCATCCGTTCATTGTGATGTTCAAGCCTGCGGTGGCTATGAGCGCACAACCCGATATGTTGGTCGTAATTTTTGCGCAGATCGAAACACTCCTTTTCCTTGGCCTTGGGCTGTGGATGGCAAAAAATCTGCGCTATGAGTAAAGGAGGAGCCACATGAACTTTTTGGATTTACTCAGCATTGAGTTTATGAAAGTGAAACGTTCAAAGATCGTTCCGCTGATTTTTATTGCACCGGTGTTGGTTGTGGCCTCCGGGGTGGCGGCATTAAGCCAGTATTTTACGCCGGAGTACACCAACGCATGGTCTGCGATGTTCATTCAAAGCGCCCTGGTCTACGCCTACTACCTGCTGCCGTTCAGTATGATCGTGGTCTGCGTAATGATTGCGGGGCGGGAAACACAGAACAACGGCATCCTGAAAATGCTGGCCCTGCCGGTCAGCGGCAAAGCCCTTTCCTTGGCAAAGTTTTGTGTCCTGATGTTCTATCTGCTCATGGAAATGGCCGTCTTTCTGGCGGTGTTCGCAGTCGCCGGTATAGCGGCTACTTCGATGATGGGTATTACCGAAACATTGCCCGTTCTCTATCTTTTGAAATGGTGCGTAGGGCTGTTTCTGACAATGCTCCCATGTTTGGCGGCAATGTGGGCAATCACGGTGCTATTTGAAAAGCCTCTGCTTTCCGTTGGGTTAAACCTGCTGCTGGTTATCCCTGGTATTCTGGTCGCCAACACGCCGCTCTGGATTGCTTATCCCTACTGTTACAGCGGCTATCTGGTGTCCTGCTCCCTGCATGACTTTACAGCGGAAACCTCTGACGCCGCATTTGCGTTGATGCCGTTCCTTCCCTGCGCAATCGCTGTATTCGCTCTTCTGCTTACCCTGTCAATCACACAGTTTGGGAAAAAGGAAATGAGGTAATTGCGGCACTGATGCTGATGATGCTGGGGATTGCCGCCCTGCTTTTTAAAAAGAATGAGTAAATCATGCAATAAATCTGCGTGATTTACTCATTCTTTTTTACAGCCCCCAAATTACAATACTGTTACAAAAAAGCAAAGGAGAATAAAAGAAATGGCTACATTATTGGAAGCGAAAAACGTAACAAAAATTTATGCAAAATCACAGCACCCAAGCCTTAATAAAATATCGTTCAGCGTAACGGACGGCGAATTTATTGCCATTATGGGGGCTTCCGGATCAGGAAAGACTACATTGCTTAATGTTCTTTCTACGATTGATACACCAACGAGCGGCAGCATTACAATAAACGGTATCAATCTAAAAAACCTGACTGATTCCAAAGCTGCGGATTTCCGCAGGGATAATCTAGGTTTTATTTTCCAGGAATATCTGCTGTTAGACAGCCTTACTATTTTTGAGAATATCGCTGTTCCACTGACTTTACAGAAACTTCCGCCTCAAAAAATAGAAAACATGATAAGGCGCCTGGCGAAAAGCTTTGGTATTGACGCACAGTTAGATAAGTATCCAAGTGAACTCTCAGGCGGGCAAAGGCAGCGTGCTTCTGCTCTAAGGGCTATTGTGAAACATCCAAGCATTTTATTTGCAGACGAACCGACCGGGGCATTGGATTCAAGTTCCGCAACAGATTTGCTGAACACTCTAAAAAAATCGAACGAAAGTCTCCATACTACGATACTAATGGTCACACATGATGCTTATGCCGCAAGTTTTGCTGACCGCATCCTGATTTTTAAAGACGGCTGCATCATTCAGGAATTATTGAAACAAAATGCTGGCAGGCGTGCATTCTATGAATCCATTGCACAGACAATCGCAAAATTAGACACAGAAAGGTAGGGAAGTACCCATGAACCATTTATTTATGGCGCTTAAGAACCTAAAAAATAATTTTTCCTTTTATGCCCTCTATTTATTGTCCATTTCCTTTGTAATTACTATTTTTTTTGCTTTCACTTCGTTTTCCATGAATAAAGTTATGCTTGAGAAAATATCAGTCGACGGGCGGGTGGAAACCATGTGCAATACGATTTCTATATTCCTTATGGCATTTGTGATTTTTTATATGTCATATTCAAACCGTTTCTTCTTGCGCCGGCGCACAAAGGAATTGGGTATTTATGCATTATTAGGATATCGGAAGTCCACGATACTATCTTTGCTTACAGCAGAAAATATGCTTTCCTGCTTCGGTGCTTTCGTAATCGGGATTCTTTTGGGCGGTCTGTTTCACAAAGGCATTGTGTTTGGCATCACAAAATTACTGGGATTGACAGTCAACAATTCGGAAATACCGTTTTTTAACCTGAATGCCATGGTAAAGACTGCATGTTTTGTTTTTGCCATTATCATCATATTATCGCTGTCCAACAGCAGATTTCTTTTGAAATCTTCCCTTATGGATTTAGTACGGTTTGAAAAAAATGCGGAAAAACAGACAAAATTCCATGCCGTTCCTTCCATAATCGGATTTGTATCTATTATTTTGGGATATGGTATTGCCCTTGACATCCTGCGGGGCGAAAAATCTGTATGGTTTTCAGCCGGGTTTTATGCTGTTGGAATGCTTACATTTACACTCATTCTTTTTGGAACAGTGCTTTTTATTGCATCTTTTCTCCCTTATGCGGTACAAACTGGCAAGAAAAATAAGAAGAAATTTTATACGGAAACAAGAATCATTACTTCACCGGGTTTTATATACCGGATGCGTTCTAATTCAAAAACGCTGATCATGCTCACATTACTGTCCGCCGCAACTTTGACTGTTTCAAGTGTTATGGCTCTGACCCTGTATTATCCGATTGCAGCAGTATCCCGCATTGCGCCGTCAGAAATTGAGTGCCGTATTGAAAAGGAGAGCGATCTGTCCGCAATCATGGAGATCGTGAACAACTATTCATCCGGAGAAGATATTACATTCCTGCAGACCGATATTTATAAAGTCACTTCTACTGCCGGGCAGCTTCCCATGGAATACAGTGTCGGAACTTCCAAGGGAGATGCTGACAACGAAAAAATTCTTCGGAATGCAGGTTTTGAATGTATCTCATATTCTGACTATACCGCCATTCTGAAAGCGCAGGGGCGGCAAAAGGCTTTGGAACAATTTGAAGCACTAAACAACAATGAGTGTATTTTTGTAAGATACCAGCCGGCTTCCGGCAAGGACGAAACAGGCAGCACTTATCCACTGCTCATAAACAATACCGAAATACCTGTCACTGTGACTATGACCACATTAGATAATCCTATTTCTTTTGCGAACAGTGTTGGCACTTTGATTGTAAGTGACAGTTTATACAACATGATATCTGAAAACGCTGCCCCCGAAACGAAAGTCTTAAGTATAAACGGAAGTTCCATAACAGGTAACGAGGATCTGTTTCAGGCTTTGTCTGCATATCTGGATAAAAGCCCTTACCTGCAGGGCAATTCCCACAGGATACATGAAGTGGTTTCCCTAAGCAGTTCCACCTTCCTGCTGATAGGCTTTCTTGTGGTATTATTCTTTATCGCAACAGGCAGCATTCTGTATTTTAATAACATTTCTGCTATAGCCGATTCAAAATCCGATTACGATATCCTCGTAAAAATGGGATATACGAACAGGAAGATTAAAAAAATCATCAGGAAACAAGCAATCACATTCTTCAGCATTCCGTTTCTATTCGGACTGGCAGACTGTATCTTTGCCACATTAGTATACAAAACAGCGCTTATGCAGAACCTTTTGGCGAACAGCATTGTTTTATACGCCCCTACGATATTAGCCATTGCGCTGACACTGATCATTTATCTGCTTTATTACTGTATGACTGCCCATACCTGCTGTAAAATGGTTTTGGGAAAATCAAAGGCTATCGGAATCATGTAAAAATTTTAGTTGTATGCACACAGGTAAATGATATAATTTAGGCATAGATAAGGGGGCAAAATATGAAGCGCATTATCTTTAAGCTTTTGCTTTTTATAAACTCCACCCTGCTTGTAATATATATGGGGCTGGAAATAAATATTCAGATGCCTTGCAGCATCAGCAAAACCGTATCATTATTCCTGTCATCGCTGATGCTGATAGACGCTGCTTATGTGAGTTCCTGCAACATCAAGGATAATAAAGCTATCTCTTTGTTTTGCGGTCTGCTGGCATTAGACAGTTGGTATATACTCCTTTCCGTTTCGGACAACGCTATAACAAATATTGCTTTTTATGCCTTAAGTCCGGTTATATGGTACATTTTTATCAATTTCATACTCATGTTTTTATTTCAGGGAAGCGGTTATAAATTCAAAAAAATAACAAACTTCTGCCTGACTGGAACTTGTATCGGTTCACTTATCGGCATTTTTATATCGGACAATGTGTTTGCATTGTTATATGGCATCCAGTTTTTGGTAAGCTGGCTTTGTTTCATTTTTGTTATTGCTTACCATAGAAAAAGAGCGGCTTTTGTTCTTAAGGCAGAATGGAAATGCATTCTGCTCTCTCTTGTGGCAGTAATCGTCTTGTTCATTGCATACTGTCTTACCACAAGAGGAATAAAAGGAAATCTTTCAAACTTTGGCGTGTATATCCCTGTCCTGCTTTTCTCCATAAGCATTCATGGCATTATACTGAAAGAGCATCGCAGCTTTCCATTGTCAGCCATATTCAGCAGTTTTCAGTTAATGTTGATCCTGCTTTTCGGTATTATCACTTGTGGACTGATTACAATGACTCTGGGTATCGGCCGGTTATCATTCCTTCTTATGTTGGATGCTATGTTTGTGTTAATCTATGTCTGCAATATCATACTGGATTTTAATTTAAGGCAGGGAGGAGGCAACATGGTTATGGAAAGCAAATACAATGCCGCATTGGCACAGTTACAGCAGGAAGAGCAGATAAAACTTGAATTTTCAAACTTTCTTCATGACAATATACTTCAAGACCTGCTTTCCATAAAAAATATGATGTATAAATCAGCAAAACCTGATATACAGAAAATAATCACAGAAACTCTTGATAGTATGAATATTTATATCCGTGAGCAGATGCAGAATTACCATCCTGTATTACTGTCAAAACTTACTATAAAAGAGAATTACCAAAACTTGCTTGCCTATATTGCGCAATCATTTCCTGAGCGCCACGTCAGCATTGTTTTTGACTGCCCGGACTCTTTATTTTTAGTTCCTCCATATGATATTTTCATATACCGGCTTTTGAAAGAACTTGTCACGAATGTTTATAAACACTCTACGGGAGAAAAAGCATGGATAACACTTACACAGGATAATGGAATGATAGTATTATGTGTAAAGGATAATGGAAGTGCTGATGCCGACAGCCTCACCTCTGCAGACTCGTCAAAGCACAGAGGCCTTGCATTAAGCACTGACCGTGTGCACAGCATGGACGGCACTGTAAGTATAAGCCAGAATTTTCCACATGGAATCTGTGTCTGTATCAACCTGCCAATGAAAGGAGATGCTTCTTATCAATATTTTATTAGTCGATGACCACGTTCTATTTTCCAAAAGTCTGGAAATTGCATTATCAGACTACCCGGAAATAAAAACCTTTAAAAGTATCAATGATATTTCCCTATTAGATAAATTCATTGAAGAAGATGCCCCGGACATCCTGCTTATGGATATTAATTTAAAAAATATAACATCCGAAGACGGTTTGGAATTAGCAAAGCAGATATTATACAATCATCCGGAGCAAAAAATTGTTATCCTGTCCGGATACGATCTTCCGGTATACCGCAACGAAGCCAAAAAAATCGGGGCAAAAGGATTTATCAACAAAAATACAGAACCGGAAATGCTGATAGCTTTTCTTTCACAGATCATGCAGGGAAAATTTATCTTCAACGGTTCAATTCCGTTTTTAGAAGAATTAACTGACTGTGAAAAACAGATTTTGCTGCTTATAGCTAACGGCAGAAAGCGGAAAGAGATTGCAGGCACGCTTTATATCAGCGAACGTACTCTTTCTAATCATTTACAGCATATATTTGAAAAACTTGATGTTTCCTCCTCTGTCGAAGCTGTAACCAAAGCGATTCAATTAGGATACCTCCCGCCGATTTGTTAATTTCTCATCAAAAAAATTTTCTGGTTGCCGTCATTACAGACAGCTTTCTTTTTTCGGCTGTAGAAAGTAACATTTTAATCCATTTGCTGTGTGCTGCTTTCTGAATGCTGTGGAATAATCAGCAGCACATGGAGGACAAATACATTCTCCTGTGTCTTTATACTCATGGCGCCGCCATATTTTTCAGCCACCGCATTTATATTTGACAGGCCTGTTCCTTTTTTGAACGCTCCATTCCCACGGAAGCTGTTCTCAATTTCCATCATAAGGAAATCCCCCTGAAGCCGCCCGGACACACAGATATATTTTTCTGTAGCAGTGCCAAGACTTTTTACTGCCCGAATAGCATTATCCAGCGCATTTGACAGGACAATACAGATATCAATATCCCGCAGGCTGCAGGGGTAAGGCAGAAGGAGGGAACAATCCACATCAATCCCCATGCTTTTTGCAATCCCCAGCTTATTTCCCACCAGAATATCCACTACCGGGTTGTTGGTGCTGCAGGGGAAGGACATTTTTTCCGCCATATCGTCCATATCCTCTATATAGCTTACCGCCTCCTCCAGCTTCCCGCCCTGCAGGAGTTTTTTTACCACTGCGATGTGATTCCTGATGTCATGACGGAAAGACTTTGTCCTGTCATAACGTGCCTTCGCTTCCTCCACATACTGGTTCAGGGAATGTTCCTGCTGCTCCAACAGTGATAATTCCGTGCTGAGGCGGAAATTCTGCTGCAGTTTCTTATAGGAAAACAAGATACAGAACAGGCTGGCAAGTCCCAGAAAATACATGGACAGCATCTGCCCATGACTGAAAAGGTGTTCCGCAGGCCCTTTGTCCACCAGAATCTCAAACTGGAAGTCATATTCAATCGCTTTGATATAGTTACTCATAATAAATATCATCAGGATCGGAACAAAAATCAGAAACATCTGCTGCATTCCCATTGCGGTATCAGGAGCATCTGCAGGACACAGGGCATCCACGGGATAAAGATCATCCCGGGAAAAATAGCGGTATACTATACAATAGCAAAACACGCTCAGCAAAGAAGACGCTGTCTCGCAGATCAGCATAACCGCAATATTTCCTGCCTCATGGAAAAAAGCAGGCAGCCATGGGTATTGAAGGCTCATCAGTGAGTTCACAATTCCGCTGCAGAGCATCATGATTTCCGTTGTCAGAGTCGCATACAAAATCGAATCCTTAAAATTCGCATGGCAGGCAAAAGCCCCGCATATCGAAATCAATAAGACAAACACAACAAAACCAATAATCGTGCCGCTCGGAATAAACTCGTTTGTAATCACTGCACCTACTGCAAACAGGAAATAAAAAGGAGTCCACATTTTCTTTTTCAGGATTTTTGCCAGAAAATAAAGCTGGAAGAACGTCTCCATCACGCCCAGAATGTATATATTGAAAAAATCTAAATACTCAGCCATGTTACCTGCCCCCTAATGTAAAAGCCCTGTAAATGCGCAGACCTGCCGGATAACCGCAAAATTCTTATATGTTTTTCATATACTGCAGGACCACACCGGAAAACTCTTTGCTCCGCAGCCGTGATACTGGAACCTCTTTGTTGTTATCCATATAGGCAGTTCCGTTTTTATATCCTTTTAAATGCTTTAGGTTGATGAGATAGCTCCTGTGACACCGGAAAAAATAGCTGTCCAGCTTCGTTTCCAGATTTTCGATCCGCTCATAATAATCAACAACCTCCCCGGAAGCCAGGTTCAGATATATTTTTCGGTCTATGACCTCGCAAAAAACAATCTCATCCTTTGGAACGATGCGCCTCTCATATCCCTGTTGCACCAGAAGACTATCCTCGCCGACGTTTTGCATAGAAGCAAAGAGGCGCTCCATGGTCTTCTCAAACTGTTTTTCATCCACCGGCTTGACCAGATAATCGTAGGCCTGTACTTCGAAAGACTGAAATACCATCTCTTTCAGTACGGTAATGAAGATTAAAAAGCCGCGGAACTTACCAGCCCTCAGCTTTCTTGCTGTTTCCAAACCGTCCATACCATCCATCTGGATGTCCAGAAACAGGATGTCAATCTGCCCGTCATAGTTTAACAGGTCTTCACCACTTAAAAATGTCCGAAGCCGGATCTCGCTGTTCTTTTTACGGAAAAAATCGGAGGCCATTGCCCTTATATGATCGGACATGTGTTTTTCATCATCACAGATTGCAATACGGATCAATGCGCCACCTCCTCGCCATTAGATTATGAATCTTCGATTCATGATCGACATTCACCGCCCGCCAAATATGCAAGCACATTTTTCTCGCCTTCCAGAGAAACTTTTCCATCCTCTTCTGCAGTCTCCGTAGATACCGCTGAGCAGGCAGTCATCCCCATTGCCAAAACGATCATAAATATCAGAATACATTTTCCTTTCATAATCTTTCTTCTTACCTTCTAAAAGAATCGTATTTCTGTAGCATGGAATTCAAATAACAGCTATTGTAATCTGTCTGTTTCATTGAAACAACCTGTTTGTTGTGAAATGCTTTCTGAATGCCGTAAATGTCATGAATTCTATTTCCATTCAACATTTTTTCCATAGTCTTATTCTACTTTAATTTCATTGATTGCATTTAACAAGTTATTCCATTCTTGAGACATAGCAGAAATATATTCAAGCCCTTTGTCTGTAATGGAATAGTATTTTCTCGGCGGCAAACCCTCGGCACTTTCCTGCCATGAGGATGAAACATATTCTTCTTTCATTAGCCGTCTGAGCAGCGGATAAATTGTATTCTCTTTTGCAGCTAAAATAGGATATTTTTCTAATGTGCTGATAATTTCATATCCATAAGATGGTCGCTGCCTTATCATTAACAGAATACAAAAATCAAGTGTTCCACGTTTGATTTGGGATTTCCAATCATCAATATTCATATACTGTACCTCCTTGCTGTATATCGTACCACACAGTATATCTAATATCAATAGCATATCTGAAAAAATTTAAAAGACTAAGATTGCACATGTTATAATTGACAGATGGCAAAAAATGATTTTTCCGGCAGTATCCGTATTATCATGAAAAAGCGGCCGGATATCATGAAGATGCTGCTTCTGGCGGCTTTCTCACGCTTCTTTGTCATGGGGGTTACGCTGGCAGGGCTGCCCTTTCTTGTGCGGGCCGTGCTTGGTCTGGACGCAAAATTTTATGAAGGGGCGGAGAGCGCGATGGCGGTTGCCACTATATTGGGAAGTATTACTGCGGGGCTTCTTACGGAGAAGTTAAGATCCGGCAGAGTACACCGGATGATAATAACCGTACTGTGAAATCGAAAAGAGCCGATTGTCCGTTTTAGCAACGAACGATTGGCTCTGCTATGGCTCTTGACAGCGGTTATTCTTACGCCCGCATAATTGCTTTATTTTTTCTGGTCATTCAGCCAATCAAACAAATTTGAATATTCTCCTGCCGACAAGCTTCCACCGCCGTCATTTGTTGGAACAATACCATATGTCTCCTGGTCTTGTGCGGAAGCGATTATATCCCTATCCTGTACCTTCGTAACCTGATTCTTGAACAGATAGATCCAGGAGAAATGCCCTACATAAGAGGTTTCCGGACTATCTGTTCCTTGTACAAAAAGTCCTTTCAGGTCTTTCATCTACAGATGCCTGTACTGGACCAATGGGCAGAGGATCAAAACTTTCATTTTCATATTTCCGAACATCTTTTTCCCGATTTCCGACATATTGAACTGCGCTATGAGACTGAAAATATGATCTTTGAAGCCGTATCCTGCGGAAATAAAGACGCAGCTTTGGAAGCCTTTGGCAAAATTGCCGATACCCCCCCCATTGTAAGACGGCTCTCAAACGAACTGAGAGGCCATAAGGATTTCTGTATTGCCTTTAACTGTATCCTGCAAAAGGCAGCGGAATCTGCCGGCGTCCATCCCATATATATCAGTGAATTTTCTGATGAAAACATTCGTCAGATCGAGCAATTTAGAAATGCCAACCAGTGCAAGCAATTTAACCGGACTATGATTGCCGGTTATTGCAATATGGTAAGGCAGTACAATCTTAAAAACTTTTCCCTGCCCATCCGAAAAGCCATTACTTATATCAACATGGAACCCGACACCGATTTGAGTCTGAAAGCATTAGCGGTCCGCCTTATCCTCAACCCCAATTATCTTTCCACTCTGTTCACAAAAGAACTGGGAATCTCTCTTACAGAATATGTCAACCGCTGCAGAGTTGAGCATGCCAAGCACCTGCTTTTAAGCACAGATCTCCCAATCAAAAAAATTGTCCAGCAGTGCGGATTTACAGATATTCACTACTTTACCCGTATATTCAAACGCTTTACTTCCTTAACTCCCAAAAACTACCGGGAACAGGGAATCTCGGATAAATTATGGGATAAGCCTTATTATATACGCCAAACCTAGCCGTTCGCCAAATAGACACTGTAGACATTGCAATTCACGAATACGCCCCTTTCCTTCGCCAGGTAAAAATCTGCTATACTTTTTTTATTGATACTCTGCCTAAACGACTTCCTAATTGGCATAAAATCTCATTTGATATGGTGTCTATACTATCTGCCAGGTCAGCAGCCAAGATTTCACTATCTCCGCTTTTCCCAATCAATATAACCTCTTCTCCACAAGACACCCCTTGAATACCTGTCACATCTATCATTAGCTGATCCATACAGATACGTCCGATAATAGCCGCTTTTTTTCCATTTATCAGAACAAACCCTTTATTTGACAACTCACGGGGAATACCATCCCCATATCCTATCGTCACAGTGGCAATCTGCATTTCTTTCGCGGCTTTATAAGTAAAGCCATAACCGATTGCTTCTCCTTTGTGTAATTGTTTCACACACGCAATTCTGGCTTTTAATGACAGGACAGGTTTCAATTTTATATCAGAAATTATTGTATCTCTCGGAGAGCTTAAAACACCATAGAGTGCGATTCCTAAACGTACATAATCAAATTTTAAAGATGGATAATTTAGTACGCCATAACTTCCTTGTATATGTGCTTTAAAATGACGGATGCCCTTTCTATGCAGCGAATTTATTACAGAATTAAATTCTGCAGCCTGTTTCAGAGTAAGATTCTTTTCTGCATCACCAGTTCCGTCCGATACGCACAAATGGGAATAAACCCCCGCTATTTTCAAATTTTCAAACTCCCAGATTTTATAAATATCTTTTATATTTTCGCTTCTTTCCCCCAAACGGTGCATACCAGTATCTATCCCTATGTGGACAAATACAGCTTGTCCATAATCATTTAGTAATTTTGCATATGGATAATCAATTACCGTCTGTGTCAGATTGTAATATACCAAATCAGAAAATTGTTTCGGCGAAGTATAACCTAAAATCAATAATTGTCCTGAAATTCCTGCTTCTCTAAGTTCAATCGCCTCATTTACAGTCGCCACACAAAAATCTTTAATTCCTAAATCCTGTAAAGCTTCAGCAATGATAACAGCACCATGTCCATAAGCATTTGCTTTAATTACGGGCATGATTGCACATTGCGGGGAAAGAATATTTTTAAATTGGCTTATATTGTGAACTAGATTATCAATATTCAGTTCAATCCATGCTCTTCCTTTTTGGTACATTTCTATTTCCCCTTTCCAAAAATACTTGAATACAAAATGCTGCTATCAGCGATAATATACAGACAAAGATATACTGGATAAAAGTATTGTCCACAAGTATTTTGGTAAGCCTTGTTACTTTAGCAATCCCACGCACAACAATAATGACCGCAGGGTGGATAATATATAGCATCATAGAGCCGCCCCGTATCCATGCAGGAACTCTCCCAGAAATGTTAAGCAATAATTGAAACAAAAAGTACATGACTGGAAGCAAAAATAAATACATACTATTATGTTTTTGGAGATTCAAGCTATAAGTAACCCAGCCCTCTAGCAGCATGAACAGCGATGACAGCACAAGCCCCCATTTACATATGTTTTCCCGACAATGAAATTCGGGAACAGCAAGCAGCATCCCAAGCAAAATATAAATTGGAGCAAAAAATATACCATTTCTTGTATAACTGCTGACAAAGAAAATTCCATTGTATAACGTATGGAGGAAAGGCACATTTTCTATAATCCCATAATAAGAATCACCGAATATTCCTATCACATATGCAATAATAGAAAAGTAAACCGCTGCCAAAATTGATTTTTTTGTCAAACAGGCAAGGAGAATACACCCAATAACCGCAGCGGGGAAATACCATAAATGATAAAATGTGCCATCAAAAAGCAGCTGCTTCATCAACTCCATTATGCTATGCGGAATATTCCCAGAGTACACGGAAATAGGTATATAAATAGCGGTCACAATTAAATACAGCCTTATGTTTTTAACAAGATATTTATGGATGGGGGATTTCTTTTTAAAATTGCTAAGCACATATGGCGCTAAAACAAAATATCCTGTTGTCATAAAGAAAAACGGAACTGCAATTCTTCCAACGCAATATGTGATTAGAAAATCAATGCCCTCATTCCAGACTGACAATGGCGATGTGTGAATTGCAATCACCATAAAAGCAGCTATTAAGCGGAAATAATCTATTCCTGCAAATGTTTTATTACGCATAATGTTCCCCCCATCTGCTTAAAATAACTCCCCCCTCGTTTGTACCCGAAACCATATACGGCGACATCTCTGATACATCAAGTTTTATAGAATGACCGCCATCTGTCATAATGACAGAATGGGGATAACCCACATAACGGAAATGCCACGGTTCTGCTCCAATGCCTGTTATCTGCTCTTTCCCAGATACATACCTTTCAACAAAGCCGAATCGTGGAGCGGTCATTCTGAACTTCCCCCAAATTCCCGTATATGGAAAATGCGGGCAAATAAAGTCAATCTGTTCCTTGTTTTCTGCAAGGTCTATTGCAAGTCCTGTCTGATGCTCACTATGTCTGGGTACTGCCACATATTTTTTTGTGAAGTCCAAACCACTTTCAGCCAATGTGTCATTCCATATTTTTTCCTGTTCTTCCTGTGTGCGAAAACCGCTTACAGCTACAATTTCATTTCTGCAATGAATCTTTGCCAATGTTAGCTGCAATAAATTAGCCGCCTGCTCATTCATCCGTATTTCTGGCTGTTCCTTAATTGCCGGCAGCATATCTTCCATACATGGAATTTTCATAAGCGGATAATCCGGCGTTACAAGTATTAAGTTCCCGTGATATGTGTCGTCTTTTGTTAATTCAATCTGTGTCACTTCTATACCCCCATTTCAATCAAGCGACCTATTACTTCATTAAAAGGCAGACCTGCTTCTTTTAACATGTTGGGATAACGGCTATGCTCCGTAAATCCAGGGATTGTGTTTATTTCATTAAAATAAATTTCCCCTGCGGGAGTCAAAAACATATCCACCCTTGCAAAACAGCAACAGTTTAATGCTTTGTAAATTTCAAGAGCTGTTCCTTTAATTTCCTTTGCCTTTTCGGGTGAAATACGAGCAGGCACATGAATACTGGAGGTTTTCAATGTATATTTCTCTGTGTAATCAAAAAATCCATCCGACAATTCAATTTCATCAACCTCACCCACTATCAAATCGGAATCCTTATTCCCCAAAATTGCACATCCAACCTCAAATCCATCAACCATTTCTTCCAGAATAACGGCAGAATCATGCAGGAAGGCATTTTCGATTGCTAACATTAAATCCCCTTCGTATAACACTTTTGAAACCCCAAACGATGAGCCAGACCGTACAGGCTTTACGAATAATGGATAGCCAAGCTCTAAGGCTCTTTGCTGAACCATTTCCTCTGAATAATTTTTCTTAATAGCAAAGGAACGTGCGGCTTTTATTCCGTTCATTTGTACGATACGGTGAGCCAGTTCTTTATCCATGCACAAAGCGGAAGATAATAAACCACATCCGATAACAGGAATCCCCATCAATTCCAGAACCCCTTGAACTGTTCCATCTTCTCCGTTTTTCCCATGCAAAACGGGCAATGCGGAATCTAAAGAAATTGTCTGTAAATGATTATTGTCCCAGTAACACAACCCGTGAACCGTCCTGTCAAAAGACGGAAATACTGGCGTACAGTTTCCTTCTGACTGCCAATTATCTTCCTTTATCCTTTCCGGTTCCCCATGATACCAGTACCATTTGCCAGAGTAAGGGGCAATGCCTATTAAAATTGGTACATATTTCTTTGTATCAATACACTTAATTACCGCATATGCAGACTGTAACGAAACCGCATATTCTGTGGAGCAGCCGCCAAAAAAAACTGCAACTTTCTTTTGTTGATTCATTATGAAGTCCTCCATTTTCTATACTTCTTTTAATACAAAGCAAATAGCTTCTATTCAGTATTCATTCTACTGAACAGAAGCTATCCGTACTTTAATATTCAATTTTTTAATTCCTAAGAAAATACTAAGAGAACCTATATATTTTACTAATGTGTTACAGGTAATGAAATACGAAAAGTTGTTGATTCGTTTTCACTTTCGGCAGTAATTTTACCTCCATGCAATGTTATGATTTCTTTTGCAATCGCAAGTCCCAATCCTGCACCTCCCGTATTCGTCGAACGTGCTTCATCCATACGGAAAAACTTCTCAAAAATAGAATTTAGCTTTCCTGCGGGAATTGTCTTTCCTTTATTGCAAAAATAAATCCAAACGTCCGTATCTGTGCTTTCAGCCCATATTTTTATTATAGTATCCGGGTAGCTGTAGTAAATCGCATTTTTTAAAATATTATTGAAAACTCTGGCTAATTTTATAGAATCCCCATAAACCGTTATATCTTCATCTACACATACCTCTGTTTGATTACCATGGGCATTTAGCAGCGGATAAAATTCATCTGTCATTTGTACCAACATATGACATAGGTTTATAGATTCTCTTTCCAAATCAATTTGTTGCAGATTATATCGTGTTATATCAAAAAATTCATTGATAAGTTTTTCTAAACGAAGTGCTTTGCTTAATGCAATATTTACATACTTTGTTTTTTGTTCTATCGGCATATCCTGTGCTTCATCTAATAATGCTAAATATCCAATGACAGAGGTAAGCGGTGTCTTTAAATCATGTGCAAGATAAGTAATCAAATCATTTTTTCTGCTTGCTTCTTCTTTTAGCATTTGTTCATGCCGCTGCATCGTGGATTTTATTTCGGACATCTGGGCTGAAATTTCGGCATACTCTTTAGGGAAAATTTCTATATTCCCTCTTTCCCGGGTCATAAAATCATGGAGCATTACCGAAGTCGCAGTAATGGATTTTCTCACTTTTTCCTTTGCATATAAATTTGCAGCTGCAAAAGTAATCACGATGCAGATAAGTACGATTATAATCAAAACCGTTAAAATAAATACTTTTAGCTCCGACCATAAAGGCTCTGTAACAAGAATATTCTTTTTAACATCAGCAGAATACACTTCATGCGTGTTCATATATTTAGATGTAAACCAGTCTACAAAAAAGCCATTCCAGACATTATCCACCAGATAATACAATCCAAAACAAGCACCGATACCGAGGATACAAGTGCCAATTAATGCAGCTGCCTTAGAAATCTTAACTTTCAATTTTGTATCCACACCCCCAGACCGTTTTTATATATTGCGGTTCTTCAAATGAATCTCCCATTTTCTCACGGAGATGGCGAATATGAACAGTAATTGTGTTATTGCTTTTGCTGAAATAGTCATCCCCCCATATTTGGTGAAAAAGTTCCTCCGAGCTGACTACATTTCCTTTCTGCTGGCATAAAATGCGTAGTATAGAAAACTCCGTAGGTGTTAATGAAAGAGGCTTTTCATTTAAAGTACACTCATGCGTTTTCACATTTAGGACTAAACCGGAATGAATCAAAATATCTTCCTCTGGCTCATTTCCCACATTGTATTTTTTATATCTCCTTAATTGTGCTTTCACACGGGCGACCAATTCTAAAGGCAAAAACGGTTTTGTAATATAATCATCTGCCCCTAATGTTAATCCCGTTATTTTATCAACTTCCTCTCCCTTTGCCGTGAGCATTATCACGGGGTAGCGATACTTCTCCCTTATTTTTTTGCATATTTGAAAACCGTTCATATCAGGCAGCATAACGTCTAAAATTGCTAAATCAAGCGTTTCATTCTCAATACAGTTCAGTGCATCTTTGGCGTTGTAAAATTTATATACTGTAAAGTTCTCATTTTCAAGATAAAGGGAAACAAGGTCTGCAATTTCCTGTTCATCATCTACAATTAATATTTTATTCTCCATATTCGTCCACTCCTCGCATCCTTTTATTTTACTAAATAAAGTATAAGCAATTTTGAACTTTCCAATAAGAAATTGTTAAGATTTCACTAAGATTGTTATACAGGTTTCCCGAGTTTTGACGCTGAAATGAAGAAAGCCGAAAACC
>BLLT01000052.1 GCA_011958945.1 Lachnospiraceae bacterium
TTTCTTTTCCAGCCCATCCCCTTCCTTCCATCCTGTTTCATCTCTTCTTTCAAAATCGTTATCCTCAACATCATATCCATTATACCCCCATATTACATACCCGATTCTGTACTGCTTGCCATCTTTATTGATTTTATATATCTGCACCGTTTCATAACAGATATCTGGTCGGAATCCTCCATAATAATAATCAACTTCTACCTCCATATTTTCATTGGCATTAATGTATTGTGCCAATAATTCCGGTGAATACTGCCCCAACGGGGCATCTTTCGGTATATCAATTTCATCCATTGCCATGGAAGGCCAAATCCATCTTTTTATATCCAGCATTTCTATAATCATATTCATTTCGTATTCCATCGCTCTTTGATGGCTCAATTTCTCATCCCTCTTTTGCTCCTCATTCAGTTCCATCGCATAAGACCTCCCCCCACAAATCATCATTAAAAAACATATCACCATACATAAAACATTAAACTTTTTTATATTTTCTCTACTCAATTTCCAGCCTCCAAACCCCTTTTTGTTTGATTGTATCCGAAATGAAACTCCCCTTACATAATTTCCTTTTCCGAAATCCTGACAAACCTCTTCATAGGGTTTTCAGGGGATGCTTCTTGGTAAAAAATCACCTCATATTTTTTCTTGATTTCCCCATCCGGCTTCATTTGGCATTCCACCAACATACGGATATCCTTTATCCCATCTCCGTCCTGGTCCTCATAGTCCAGTTCCAGAAGCTTTACATCTTTCAGGCCGCCGCTTTCCAAATATTCCTTTTGTAACTTAGCATACACATCCGGCATTTTTTGCTTTTCTATCTCTTCTGTCCAATAATCCAAGACATATACCGCTATCTGCTTATTCGAGAATCCATTTTCACCGCTTTCCCGAAATACTTTTATACTTTGTACATCTTTTCCCTCGTTGGAATAAAAAGCCTCCCACAGCAGTTCCTTCTCGAAATATAAAGAACGGGAGTCCGCTTTGGCCAGAATCCGGTTTTCTTTCCGCTCAATATAATCCTTTATCCCTTTTTCAGGCTCTTCGATTCCCTTCAAACCTTCTTTGCCAAAATAATCCTCCATTTCCTTTAAAATGTTATCTATTTTTCGGTTGTCATTTTCTTCTGAGAAAAGGCTTCCCGCAATTTTTTCTATCCATTCCGCCGTATGGTTGTTTTCAAAATGGAAACTTCCCCCTTCCTGCAGGCCTACCATACAATAAATATCCGGCAGATAATATACGGCTCCTGCCGACCGATGTTCCCCCAATAACAGTATGATGTCTTCCTCCCCATTTCCATCCACATCCGCAATTTTCATATCATAAAATTCATCCAGGCTTTTGGCATCCATACTTTCGTCCGCCTGAAAAATAACCTCGCTTCTTTTTTCACCATAATTCATAAAAATACCGCAATACGAGCCCATCGTTTTTATCCAGCATCTGGCCAGATAAAGTTCGCCGATACTGCCGTCCACCTGTAAGCTATAGGTATCAATTAATTTGATATTTTCTTCATTTCCCATCCCATGCCGTTCTATTAGTTCCTCAAATATGTATTTTGTGGCCATTTCCTGCCTTTGTTCCCATTGCAGGCAGTCATTCGCCGCCATCGCTCCCCATTGCCCTGACAACAGGTTTTCCTCCTGTTCCACCACTTCCGGCTGCCCCTTTAGCTTGTCCTCCTTGGAATATTCCATTTCTTTTTTTAGATTCTCAATTTCCTGGTTTTTTACTTTTATTTGGCAATGAAAGTTTAAGGCTAAAATAATAAGACTACTAAACAATGCAAGTGAAATAATTTTCCATTTCAGATTATTTTTCATGTATTCTTCCTTATTTGTATCTAACATACTACTTTATATGTTACAATTTTCTTATATAATCTCCTTTTCCGAAGTCCTGACAAACCTCTTCATAGGGTTCTTAGGGGATGCCTCCTGATAAAAAATCACCTCATATTTTTTCTTGATTTCCCCATCCGGCTTCATTTGGCATTCCACCAGCATACGGATATCCTTTGTTCCGTCTCCGTCCTGGTCTTCATAGTCCAGTTCCAGAAGCTTTACATCTTTCAGGCCGCCGCTTTCTGCATATTCCTCCGATAATTTATGGTAAAAGTCAGGTATAGCCTGCATCTCTAACTCTTCCAGGGGATAATTGAAAATATATAATGCAATTTGCCATTCTGTATTAGCCGTACTGGTTTTACCTCTTTCCTTATAGACTTTCAAACCTTCCAGCCCACTGTAATCATCCACATTAAAAGATTCCCATAGCAGTTCCTCCGCATTATAGTTGGAACGAATATGCATTTTATCTTTCAGGCATTCTTCCTTCATGTCTATATATTCTTTTAGTTCTCTTTTCTCTTCTTCCAGTCCATCCGTTTTATGTGTTTTCCCTCCCCAATATTCCTCCAGTTCTCCCCAAATATTGTCAATCTTCCTGTTCGCATCCGGTTCGTAATATAATTTTGCCCAAGGCTCTTTCCGATTCATTTGTTATAAATTGAAACTTACCATTCTTCTGTAGTCCAGCCATAAAATAAATTCCTGGATTATCCCCATATGTCACTGTGGTAAGTCTCTGCGCGAGAAATAAAATATCCGCTTCCCCATTTCCATCAATATCCGAAATTTTTAAATCATATATCGCCATCAGTGTTGTTGTAGGAATTGCCCCTTCTATTTCATCCGTACAGAATAACAGTTCACTGCTACTATCGGTATAATCCACAAGTATCCCGCTATAGCTATAGGCATGCGGATTTTTATCTGAATAGTGAAAGATTATGTATAATGATTTTGGAGGCTGCCCTGTCACCGGCAAATCACGCACTTGGGATAATATTGGCATGGATATAGTTCCATCTGGCTCCTTACTTGTTCTAAACCCGTAATCGTTTATCAGCCGTTCCATCACTATCGCTTCTATTTGAGATTTCTGTTCCAAAAGCCCATAATAATCCTCTGCCGCCATATCACCCCATTCTTCTATAAATTCTGATTCCTTATTGCCTGTTGATTCTGCCTGTATTGATAACCTGTCTGCACCGCCTATAATCAGAGCACATAAAAGTATGCACGATACTATTTTCCAGAAAACCGCTTTTCGTTCCATATGTTTCCCTCCCATTGTCTTCCATCTTCTGATTTTAAAATTAATATTCATATTATATTATTCATGCATCATAGTTGCATCATGTGGATGGAAACAGAAAGAAAACTCCCCTGATATATCCGCTGCACCAACATCTCTCCCATCTTCCCCCTCCTCATAAATTTATATACGCCTGACAAAAGCCTCCTCAAATAATTGGGCTGAAAATATGAATAGCGGAATGCCGCATAGACTCCTTAATGTTCATGCAGCATTCCGCTTTGATTGATTAGACATTGCAATTTTCATGCCCTTCCTATAAGCACTTTCTTCCCGCAAAAAGCAAACCCATATTTCCGTATCCGTTCTTCCGGAATCCCTCTTGCCACAAGCGATGCTATATAATTTTTCTCTTCTATCTGCCGCAGAGCATCCTGCACCGTGTCCGCCAGTTCCCTCTCTTCCTCATCCTGTACCTTAAATTCTATAATAACCGCATCGTTTATAAAAGAATTGGTTCCCGACGCTTTTCTGGGTTCCAACATCATATCATACCGCCCGAATCCGCTTTCACGGTTCGATGTAATCACATAACGGTCAGCCAGGTCCACCATCAACCCCAGTACAAAGCCATGGTAGAAACGCTCCGGCTCATCCCCGGACGGCCCTTTTCCCGTATCAAAATAGCTGAACATTTCCACTGTTACCCTGTTCATATAAGTGTTCATTGCTTTTAAATCTCCAAGCAACAGCGCCTTGATAAAATCGTTATAGTTAGAAGATGCACCGGCAAACCATTTCCTCACCATTTTAAGGAACATCACTTTTACCTCAAAATTCGTCAGTTCCAGTTCATATTCCTGCTTCCATTCCCCAAAATCAGTCACATATGCCCTGAAATTTTTCACTTTCAGATAGCCGCTGGCCAGAAGCAGACTCCATACCGCCTGCCCATCGTCATCCAACTGGTCATAGACAATCTGCTCATCTATCTCCTTTGGGATGCTCTCTCCCTGCAGCAAATGTTCAAAGGTCTTTTTCACATCGGAATTCCCTTCCCGTATCAGTTTCCCCACCAGAAGATATTTGTCCACTATGGGCTTCGTCTCTGCCTAAAGACTTTTCTTCCCATATAAAAAGCCCCTCAAAAAGCTCCCCCCTGCCTGCATATTCTACAGAAAAAAACTTCTCCAGCATACTCATGTTCAGCGTTTTCCCGAACCTTCTTGGCCTTGTAATCAGCGTCACATCATCATCCGTTTCCCAATGTCCCATCAATATAATTCATTCTATCACACAATTTGGAACTTATCTATTAGTTTAAATTATCTAATTTCCTTTCGAAAAATGTATCAAATCAAGATATTGTGTGATACAATTCGAGTAAATATATGATAAAAGGGGGAAATACTATGCCAATAATCAACCAGCCTTTTCAAGGCCAACTCGGCAATATTATAATTTCAGAATTAGAAAAAGACTATACGGAGTTTACTATTTTCTCAGCCTTTGCCAAAAACAGCGGAGTTTTAAGGTTAAAAGATTCTATTGAAAAATTCAAATCAAATGGCGGATATGTAAACGCATTTATTGGAATAGACTTAGATGGTACTTCTTACGAAGCGCTTTTAAATCTCTTTTCGCTGTGCAATGAACTGTATGTTATCCATTCCGAAAACATTTCAACAACCTATCATAGCAAGATTTACTTAATGGAAAGCCCAACTACAGCTTGGTGTGCGATTGGTTCAAACAATCTGACTGGCGGCGGCCTTTGGACAAACTTTGAGAGTTGTTCCATTCAGTCATATAATTTATCGACTGAAAAAAGCGAGTTAGAAAACATTTATTCTATCATAGACAAATATTCTGATACCGACTATTTTTGCTCCACTAGAATCAATTCCATTGATGACATCAACACATTATTAGAAGCAAATTATATTACCAAAGAAGTATCTCAAAAAATTGATACTATAAACAAAAGGGTATCTCAGAAAAAAAGACAAAAGCAAAACAGTCTATTTGGTTCCGAAAAGGTTGTTATCCCAACAATAATAACCCCTCAATCCCCTCATGAACCTTTTATTAAATCATCTTCTCCAGATGCCGACTATGTATTTAATCCCATCTCAGAAAATGTTCCTGCTTTTACCAATGAGCAGTTTTGGTTTGAAATGAGAAAGCCAACAGGTGGTTCCAGAAATATTCTGGATTTATCGAAACTTGGGCAAATAGAATCCGGTTCTGTCAAAGGAACGCCTTATGAGCATTCAGATTCAGCCCGAATGTATGGTGGTATAAAATTTTTCGATATCGACCCGGAAGATACTTCAAGACAAAAAAATATCACCATCAACTATCTCGGAAAGGATTATTTCCCTTCGACAATCAAATTTGCTCCAGATAACGGGAACTGGAGAATCCAATTAAAAGGCGCTCCAAACGATGGTTCAGAAAAATTATCAAAATACGGAAACCGTGGTGATTTTTTTCATAAAATACTTATATTTGAAAAAATAAACACCGATTATTATGTCCTCTCCCTCTTAGATGAAAGCGAACTTGAACGTGTAAAATCACTAAGACGTGTATGGGCTCGCAATGGAAACAGGGCTACTTCAAGAGCATATGGCATGCTCTAGTCACTTCATTGCGAAAATAACAATGAATTTTAGCGCCTGATTTTTTGTCAGGGCATGGGAAAGAAGTTGACGCCTAAAAATAGGCCTCAACTTCCTTTTCTGAATAATATTTACTAAACTTATGCAGTATATTTTCAAATGCATCTTCTTTTATCTCATATATCAATGCGACTAGTCTATCTATTTCTGCTATCAATTGTTTTCTGGAAACCTCTCTCTTTATCGAATAAATATCCACATCCGCAAAAAAATCATCCAGCCTTCGGTCACTTGCGTATAGCATTCTTATCCGAGAATTAATATGCTTTTCGATAGTTGCCTTTTCCCCCATATAAACTAATTCTTTTTCAAATAATTTTGTATCCGGAACAGGAATCTGTTTAATTATCGTCTGCGTCAAATCAAGCCCCGCCATCTTTAATCTCACAATATAATCAAATACAACTGAATTGAATAATGCTAAAATGTGTAACATTTCCTTTTTTGGCAATTGCAAAATCTGAACAGATTGGCATGTAGGAATCAATGGGAGAACCGTTGCCAGCATCGTTCTTCTATTAGTGGCCGATGTCAAACTTCTCCAGGCGATTACACAATCATCGCTAAAATTTCTGGCTAAACTATTCCAAACTTCCTCTTTTATAAAGAAACGGGATTCCGGGTACTCTTCCCCATCTATATCATAAATCATTCTGGCCGAAGCTTTATTTTTATACTTATCGCTTTCGTCCATCCCTGAAAATGTAGCATATTTAGCAGTATATAGTTCAATAAATTTCCCCTCATATATAGGGATAAAACCATTGTCACTGTGTTTCATTATGCTCCCTGAATGATTTGTCAAATGAACTAATCTGCCAAATTTACAATCCGGATAATGCATTGCAAATGTATCATGCTTTTCATAAATGTCCGCCAGAAATTCTAATTCTTCATTATGGCTTATATTCGGAGTCATTCCCGTTTCAGGATTTAGTTTGTTCAATAAATCATATGGCAATTCAATTTTTTCTCTATCAGCAAAGTTCTCATACCGCTCTATATTTAATGCCACACTAAGGTTTTTGGTATTATTCTTTTTCAGGAAAATTACCGAGAATTCTTCGCGGGAATCAATATTAAAAATCTTATTCCGATTTGAAAACATGTAAATTTCAAACAAGTCTTTCTTTTTTGTCATATCCCTAAAGAAAGCGCTATACACCGGCATCTTGAAAAGTGATGTTTTCACTATCAGTCCGATAACACCTCCGCTGCACACCGTATTCCGGCATAACTCTGTAAAGATTGCATATGTATTCAATTCACCGCAACTCGATAAGCAAAAACATTCCTCTTTTTTTATTAATTTTTTTGCCTTTTCATAATCGTCGATAAAACAATGATAAAAAGTTTTGTTCGCCTCTGAAATCTTTCGAATATACTTTTCCCGCCCCGCCTTTGTGCCAATCTCCTGACTACCGGCATAATGCATTAAAAACTTCTTTTCTTCAAACCGGATTTTTTCCCAGGGTGGATTCCCCAGAGCTATCATAGCTTTATCTTGTAATACAACCCCCATTTCCAACGAATAAAATCTTCCTGTCGCTGCCCTCTTAAATTTCTCTAACGGTTCTATATCATTCTCTATCATCAATAACGGATTTCCTAATAAGATTTTATATTTCAAACCTTTTTCAAGATGTAATCTATGTCTTGTTATCATTACTGCAATCGGGTCTACGTCATATCCGTAAATATCTGCCTTTATTCCTTTTTGATTGCATATTCGGCATGCTACAATCAAAAATGCCCCACCGCCGCAAGAATAATCGGCTATCTTCAACTCTTTTATTTCTTCCTGATTGTTATCCAAAAATTCCTCAATTGCTTTTTGAGTAATTTCATACGCAAATTCTTCTTGTGTATAATACGAACCCAATATATCCCTGCTGTCCTTTCCCCCTTGAAATTTCACTTCACCATCAACAACGGAAAAGTCTGTAGCTATATAGTTTTGGTATAAACAGTTTATATCGATATCTTCATAATCATTGATAATAGATAATACTTCGGAAATAAATTCATATGAATCTTTTATTTTTATGATATACGGCAATATCGCTTCTTCAACAATACCATTTGTACCAATTATTTCACCTATTTCATTAGCAGCACAATCCGATTTCATCTCATGTGCACAAAGGGTCATAAATGTCAAATAAGAATACTCAAAATATTTTTTCCTGATATCTTCCCATACTTCTAAGTTGATTGTTTTATTCATATATTTCGCAACTAAACTATGCAGCTTTACTATCATACTTATGAATCACCCCATTTTCATATTGCAGATAAGGAACTCCTTTAAATATCTCGCTGTGCACCTTATTAAAGGATTTTTGTAGCCATTTACCATAATCAAAATCTTCTCCAAATCTGTCTGTCAAATCAGATACCATTTCAGTTATTGTACATTCGGGAATCTGCACGCCATTATCAGTATTGTAGCCCAGTTTGTATAAAACAAAATTATGTAAAATCATATCCATATACTTAGTTAATACTCTTTTCATTTCAAATGGCTTTTCTTGTATTTTTTCCACAACCCTTTCCGGATTAACACCTAAATCTTTCGCAATATATTCAAGAATTCCATCACTGCCTAATGAATTCTTCGATGCCCTTGTTCTCTTTAAGCAACATGACGTATCCATTAGCTTTTCCAGATATTTATCCAGTTTTCCTATATCTATTTCCTGCGTTCTGTCAATCAGATATGCACATTCTCCCACGCTATCTTGAAGGTGCTTTTCTTCCTCTTCTGAGAGCCCATACTCCTGAAAAATATATTGGTCAATCTTACTTTCCACTTCTAATTTAAGCAGTTCATTCGTCAAATCATCATTAAGCATTCGCCATGCATCATTAAGCAGGTTACCACTAAGGTTTTGTATAAATGCGGACTCATACTCTATGTTATTAGGCCTTGCTGATAACATTTTCCTTTTCAGTTCAATACATAACCGGGCTTCTTTTTCAAGGACAACGGAAGAATATATCTTATCATTGATAGGGATTTGTCCAATATATCCGGCCGCTATTGTCAATTTGGGAGACATCATCCTCACATAATATGCTGCTATTCTTGAATTCAGGAAAGCCAGATGAGCATATTCATTCCCTTCAATTACCCTGATTCCCGGACCAGATGCAATAAAAATCTGGTTATCCAGCAAAACTCTGACATTTAACCCCGCTGTTCCTGTATCGCTGAATACCATTTGAGTGTCATCAAAATATTTAACATTCCTTAGTGCAGAACCCTTTTGAGACTTAATGTACTCTCCATCCTTCCCCCATTTCACTACACTGTCATTTAATCCTTGCCATCTGCAGTAACCGCCCCCATTACTTACAACCACCCAGTCGGTTTCACCAAAATGTTCCCAAAAATAACCCACGAGCTCTTTCGCATTGCCCGTCGATGTTCCCTGCATCGGTACTGCAACATCCCGATACAGTTCCTTATTTATCCCCATTGCATTTAAGGTTCCTTTACCGGAAAAATCATAACCATTTGCTCCATCTAACATATCCTGCTGAATATACAGCCTGTCATCATTGCTGATAAGTTTTTCAATTTTCTCTTTTAATGAAAATGAAGACAAATTAAGTACTTCAACTCTATTGCCCAATATATATTTATTCGAAAATACAATGAGCGAAACATTTGATTTTTCTCCACTGAGGTCAAAAAAAGCGCCCGACCCTAAGTTTGCCACTTTTTGAATATTGTATTGCATCGAGAAGGCATTTCTTATTTCTTTAAATGACTTTAAGTGCATCCATGCATTTTGAGATACTATTCCGCATACACCGGTTATTTTCAGCATTCTATGTATTGCAGCCATAAACGAAACACAGGTATCGCAGTTTGCATCCGGATAATATTTTTTTAAAAATTCTTTTTCTTCTTGACGCATCCCCTTAACGGTGGCAAATGGTGGATTCGTAATTACTACATCTGCGTTTGAAAGTGCGTCATCCATCCTTAACTCGTTTCCATTTACGAGATTAACCACTAACCGATTATCTTTTGCCAAAGAACCGCAAATTATATCTTCATTTTTCGTAACAAAAATGTTAGGGCATATCTGCTCCCAAAGTTCATTTGTGTAGTCGATACCAGCCCGTTTCATTACAGAGATTGCTCTTAACCTAATATTCACGATTGCTACTCTGGCTATTGACTTATCAATATCATATCCGTACAATTTTCCTGCATTTAACATAATATCATCAATAGTTATTTTTTCACCTAAACAGCCACATAAATAGTCCAAACATTCTACCAGGAAATTTCCGCCGCCCGCACATGGGTCAACTATTTTTTTAGCGCTGTCATAATCAACAACATTTTTGACAAGGTAATCTATCATATATTTTTCTGTAAAAAATTGAGTCTGGCTATATATATTCCCATCTATAATTTTATTAGAATATTGATACGCCCAAGATAAGATATTATTAATATCTGGAGCCTCACAATATTTCTTTATAAAGTTAAATACAACTTCCTTTATTGAATCATCTAAAGGCATTTCTTTCTCTTTCCCTGAAATATCTTTATAAATGTTTTCATACATTTTATATATTTCTATACCACCTGCATAAAATTCGTATAAGGAATAAGCTATTGCAGCCAAAACCACACACTTTTTTTCTTCTGCCTTTATCTGAAGTCTATCCGTAATGTCATACATTTTCTTAAGCACTTTTTTTAATTCTCTTCGTACTTCAGACACGCTCTCCAAATTTGGCTTTATTGGTGATTTTACCCTCGCATCATTTGGCCTTTTTGCATCTGCAGGGATTACCCACATATTTCCAATCATCTTTGCGCCTTTTATACGTTCCTCTTTGCACAAGACCTGTATTCTTCTCTTACTTATATTCCATTTATTGGAAAATTCTTGTATTGATAAATAATCCATAATTGTTCCTCCCTTCATTATATTTTAATCCCATTTGCGAATATTATCAATGTTTTTTCTCATCATCTCATGTTTTGCCCATCTTTTACGCATTCGCAGGCTTTGCAGCAAGTGGATTTAGCATATCACCATCCAGTAAAAAATCATAATGATTAAACAGATTTGTGATAATCTGGCAAATCTTTTTCTTTGTATTGATATAAGTTGTTTCTTTCACCTTCGCAAAGCTTATCGAAATTACCGGCCATGTTCCCTGCAGCTTACGATATTTATTTTCCCCTCCAGGATGCTTTTCCTCCCATATGAAAAGCCCCTCAAAAAGTTCCCCTCTGCCTGCATATTCCACAGAGAAAAACTTCTCCAGCATACTCATATTCAGGTTTTTCCCGAACCTTCTCGGCCTTGTAATCAGCGTCACGTCATCATCCGCTTCCCACCACTCTTGGCTCGTATCCAAAATGCCTTTCCTTTTCAGCCGTTCCCTATATACGGAAAACAGCTCCGATTTCATTCCCATATTAGCCCTGATATTTTTAACTTTTGTTTCCCTGCTTACAGCCATCGCTGCCAATATCTTTCTATCCATCCCTGAAAGTCCAGACCAGATTTTGCTATACACATACTCTTCGTATAAAAAGGTCAGTGATTTTTCATTCTGCAAGTCATAAATATTTTCGTACAGACCCGTCATTAGCAAAAAAATAAGATATCCTTGCCGTAAAAAAATCTGGTAAGAACCGGAAAATATCCTAACATACTCACAGTTTGTAACTCCATCAATTGTAATGAGCAATTTCATATGTCGTTTTTGAATCTCAGCCAACATTAATTCAATCGCATTTTCCAGGGACACGCCTATTCCAAATGCCGCAAAATCAAGCTTTGCCTGGATAAAATATGGATGCAATTCCGCCAAGCCATACAGTTTGGCTGCCAGGCTTTGGAGAAGGTCTCTGGCCGGATTCAGTTCTACCACAATCCAGCTTTCTTTTTCCCTCATTTCGCTGGCAATACTGGTCATCATCACTGACATGAAAATTGGTTTCCCTGTGCCGCATCGGCCTGCTAAAAAAGTGGCTTCGGTTCTTCGTCAATTCATGTCCGTTTGATGACGGACTTTCCTATATGGGTACAAAAGCCGACAAACCGGGAAGTATCTCCCCGGTTCATCAGTTCCACATCTTTTTTTAATATCCCATCCGTTACCAATCCATCGCCTCAATCGCCGACTTCTCAATCGCCAGCCCCGCTTTATAGCGTTCCATAAAGATTCGGAAGCCTTCCACATCTTCTTTATAAGGGGTTATTGTCTCCCCGGACAGTTCCCCGAAAATCCTCTTTTCCAGGTAATCTTCCAGCTTCTCATCCGCCTCTTTGTCCATCATATAGGCCGCCAGCAATGCAATCCCCCATGCGCCTCCTTCGCTGGCGGTATCCATCACCGTTACAGGGGCGTTGACCGCTGCTGCCAGATATCTCTGTCCTACGCCTTTGGTCTTAAAGAATCCGCCGTGCCCCATAATCCGGTCCACCTTCACCTTCTCATCCTCCATCAGGATATCCATCCCCAGCTTTACCGCCCCAAGGGAAGTATAGAGATGAACCTTCATAAAGTTGGCCAGGTTAAACTTACTCTCCGCAGTCCGCAGGAAGGCAAGGCGTCCTTCGTTCAGCATCGTGATGTTTTCCCCTGAATAATAGCCATAGGCCAGCAGCCCGCCGCAGTCCGGGTCTCCGTTCAGCGCATTCGTATATAATTTTTCAAACAGTTCCCCTGTTCCCGCCTGCATCCCCATCAGCCGGGCAAATTCCTGGAAAAGCCCTACCCAGGCATTCAAATCCGAGGTTCCGTTATTGGCATGAGACATAGCGCAGGGGAAGCCTGTGGGCGTTGTCACCATATCGATTTCCCGGTACACCCTGCCAAGCTGTTTCTCCAGTACAATCATGGCGAAAGTGCTGGTGCCGGCGGATACATTCCCTGTCCTGGGCGCCACTGAATTGGTAGCCGTCATACCTGTTCCTGCATCCCCTTCCGGCGGGCAAATGGGGATTCCGGCCTCCAAAGCGCCTGTTTCATCCAAAAAGGCTGCCCCTTCTTCCGTCAAACTCCCGGCGTTTTCTCCCGCCGCGAGCACCTTGGGGAAAATGTCCCTCATTTTCCAGGAATATCCATAGGGAGCCATCAGGGCATCGAATTTTTCCACCATTCCCTGGTCATAATCCAGGGCATCCGAATCAATGGGAAACATCCCTGCAGCATCCCCGATACCGATAACCTGCTTTCCGGTAAGCTTCCAATGGATATAAGCGCTTAGCGTAGCCACATAATCCAGCTTCGCCACATGCCCCTCCCCATCAAGGATACGCTGGTACAGATGGGCCACGCTCCAGCGGAGCGGAATATTAAACTGAAACAGTTCCGTCAGTTCATCCGCCGCTTTTTGTGTATTTGTATTCCTCCATGTCTGGAACGGGGCAATCTGCTTCCCCTCCCCGTCCAAGGCCATATAGCCGTGCATCATCGCGCTGATGCCGATAGAGCCAATCTTTTTAAGGCGAACTCCGTATTCCTTTTCCACCGCTTCCCTCAAAGAACTGTAGCACTGGCGCAGCCCTGTATGGATTTCCTCCAGGCTGTATGTCCAGATATTATCCACAAAAGAATTCTCCCAGTCATGAATCCCCACTGCCAGCACCCGGCCTTTTAAATCAATCAGCACCCCTTTAATCCTGGTAGAGCCCAGTTCTATCCCTAACGCTGTTTTGCCTTCTTCAATTAACCTTTTTATTTCCATAGACACCTCATTTCTGCATCTCTTTTTATCTTATTTTTATTTAAATTACTTAGTATCACCCATCTTGCATGCGGAAGATTCAATCTGCGAATAAAGTCCAATTATTACCTAAAAACAAGTAAACGCCCCATCAATAATAAAATCAGAGCCTGTTGTGAAAGTACTGGTATCCCCCGCCAGATATACACAGATAGATTCCAGTTCCTCCGGTTTCCCCATTCTTCCGAGGGGCGCCATCTCATTCCATTTTTCAATTAAAGGAATCAAAGCAGGGGAATTCAACGTAAGCTCCGTGCCGATATAGCCCGGGCTGATGCTGTTTACGCGCACCCCTCTCTTTGCCCATTCGATGGCCAGCGATTTGGTCAGCTGGATAACGCCCGCCTTGGATGCATTATAAGCGCACTGGGGCTGGGGCACATTCACGATATGGGCCGACATGGAAGCTGTATTGATAATCGAACCGCCCCCATGAGCCAGCATATATTTCCCGGCCGCAATATCCGTGAGGAAGATTCCGTTCAGGTTGATGTTAATCACCTTGCTCCACTGCTCGTAGGTCATTTCTTCCGCCGGGGTATTGATGCAGATACCCGCATTATTATGGCAGAAATCCAGCCCGCCCAGCTTGCTTACCACCTCTTCCACCATTTCCTCCACCTGCTCTTTATCGGTGCAGTCGGTCTTAATGGCAATGATTTTCCTGCCTGTCTTATCCGCCAGTTCTTTCGCTGTCTTTTCCGCTTCTTCAAAATCAATATCCACAATGGCCACATCCGCACCGGCTTCTGCAAAGGCCGTTGCCGTACATTTCCCTATTCCCCTTGCTGCCCCCGTTACAAATCCTTTTTTTCCGTCCAGTCTCATTTTTTCAATAATTCCCATGATGCTCTCCTTTCACCGTTCAGGTGTTTGCGAAACCAATAACCTTGTTAGAATATTCTCTCAACCCAAAGTTTCACAATTACCCAATTCTATTTTGTAAATATATTTTATAAAATTAATTACATAATATTAGAATATTTTCATTTCGTCAATCTGTAATAATACACAGTTTTTTCCTTCTGAAATTGGCTAAATATCCGATAGATTTTTCTTGCCTGCATATGCTATAATATCAATTTGTAAAATCATTTTGCAAAACATCGGATAGAGAATTTTACATATTTCTCCCCATTTCTGCATTATTTTTTGCGTATGTCAAGTTTGCCATTCATAGAAAGGTTATGGTTATATTATGGAAAAAAGCATCACACCGAATCAGATTAAACAGAATAATCGAAGCCTGATTTATCATTTTATATATAAGAACAGAAAAGTATCCCAACAGGATATCTCCTATGCCCTGCATTTAAGCCGCCCCACCGTTACCGCCAATTTATCGGCTATGGAAGAAGAAGGGCTGATTTGCAAAAACGGGCAGATAGATACGGAATTTGTAGGAAGAAAAGCTTCCGCATACTCCATTGTAGCCGATTACCGCATCGCCGTCGGCATAGAAATACTAAAGAAAGAAATAAAAATGATTGCGGTAAATCTCTATGGCGAAAAAATTTGCCGTACGGCCTCTCTAATCCCTTTTGAACGCAGTGAATCCTACTTCAAAGCCGTATGCGATAAACTGATAGAGTTCAAAAGTGCATTCGGGGCAAAGGACGAACAAATCCTGGGCATCGGCTTCGCCATGCAGGGGCTCATAACGCCGGACAAACAAACCGTTTTGTATGGAAAAATCCTTTCCTGTACCGGACTTTCCATCACGGAATTTTCCAAGCATCTTCCCTATCCGTGTTCCTTTATCCATGATGCGGACAGCGCTGCCATTTCCGAGCTATGGATATCGCCCGGGCTTACGGACGCTTTTTATCTCTCTTTAAGCAAGCACCTGGGGGCTGCCATCATTTCCAAAGGTATCATTTTGGATGGGAAGCATGGGCATAACTCTACGATAGAGCATATACAGATGCAGTCAGGCGGCTCTTTATGCTACTGCGGAAGGCAGGGATGTATGGAGACACTGCTGTCATTGACCGCTTTGCTCAATGACGGTGAGGAATTGGAAGATTTCTTCCGGGAAGTACGGAGCAGCGAGCCCGCTGCCCGAAAACGCTGGGAACTTTTCCTTATCAACTTGTCCAAAGCAGTCAATATGCTCCATTTGATTTATGACACGGACTTCATTCTCGGAGGATATCTGGCCCCCTACCTATGCGAAGAAGACCTTTCCTTCCTCCATGAACAAATCCGGGAAATGACACCCTTTCCGGAGCCTTCTGATTTCCTCTTAATTAGCAAGATGCCCCGGCATAATATCTCCATTGGAGCCGCATTGCCCTATGTGCAGGAGTTTTTGCAGGAGATTTAATTTATTATTGCATTTCAACATAAAGCGGCAAATATCTTCTTCGTACAAAATGCAATCACAAACGATACCAGGCCGGCGAATAAAACAACCGCAAATTCCATCCCTCCACACAGTTCAAACAACACCCCGTACAATGCACTCCCTAACGGCTGTGCACACATGGAAATGGCAAAAATCACAGCGATTACTTTGCCGGTCAAGTTCTGAGGTGTCTCTGCCTGGACAAAGGACATGATTTGTATGGTAAAAATGGTGGAGCATATCATCATCATAAAGCAGCATACTACCATCACTATATAATTTGCCAGCCCGGAAGGGATAAACATCAGGGCAAACCCCATAGGGAAAACGCATATGGCGCAAGACACAATCAGATTTCCCGCCTTTTGTATTGCCAGCCTTCGGGCAAAGATCCCTGCACAGGCTGCCCCGCACAGCCCGCCTGCCGCCAGTGCACCTTCCGCAAAGCCGCAAAGCTGATTTGCTTTCAGGCTTCCCAAATCCAATACCTCCGTTATGATATACGGCATACCCACCATAAGCATTGAAGACATGAATAAATTAATCCCGAAAGCGACCAACACGCCTTTACCTACAATGGGTTTTTCCTTCCTGATAAACCGTAAACTTTCCCCAAAATCCGATTTCACGGTCTCCCATATGCTGCTGCCGCGGGCCTGCTTCTTAAAAGGGATTTTTATAAAAATCTCCATTACCGCGGATGCCAGGAAGCATATGATACAAATCCACAATACCAATTCCAGCCCGTAAGCGCCATACAGCACCCCTCCAATCACAGGCCCTAATAAAGAAGAAAAAGAACTGATTGTCTGAATCACCGAATTGGCCGCCATAAAATGCTCCCTGCCCACCAGGGCAGGAATACTGGCCTGCACCGAAGGCTGGTAGGCGCCTGCAATGCCATATAAAAGCATCAGCGTAGCCGTCAGCAGCGGAACTAGGCTGACTCCACCCTTAAGCAGAGCAAAAACCGCTATTACAGCCGCCGTAAAGAAATCCAATACCACCATAATATTCTTCTTATTCACCCTGTCCGCCACAATGCCGCCTACCGGCGATAGCAGGACAGAAGGGATAAAAGCGCACGCTGTCACTATTCCATAAAGCATGGCTGAGCCTGTCTGGTTCAGCAAATAAAGCGGCAGTGCAAACCTTATGGCCGCATTTCCAAATAGCGATATAACCTGCCCTATCACTACCATAGTAAAGTCTTTTGTAAATAATTTCTCTTGCATTTTCTTGTTCCTCCTTAAAACACTTTAAATACCGCACGTCGGTATGTATAATAGTGAAAATATATCTGCCCATTTCTCAGGGCAGATTTTATCTTTTACTTTGGTAAATAGATGTGAGATCCTGTATCCTGTTCATCATTTCCTCGTCCACAATATCCAGGCCAAACCCACGCATCATCTGCTGGAATACCATAAATTTGTTATGGGTTTCCTCCACCGTATTATCAAATATCATCGGATTCATCCAGATATTGGACACAAAAATTACCAGTTCCGACAATGCTTTGGGATAATCTGTTTGAATAGAACCGTCCTTTATCCCCTCCTTAATAATCGGCAGTATATAGTCCGGAGCCACTTCCTCCATCGTATCATGCAGGATATTGAAAAGCAGTTTGGAATTATTGTGGAAGTTCGGGGCTGTGGAAAAAATATCATTTAACTCGGGCCTTAGAAGAGATCCTTTAAAGATTGCCATCAATTTTTCTTTCCCATTCAAATCCCTGCGGTCACGGATAGCCGCCAGCATCCGGTTCGATTCCCCCGTTATCCTGTCCGTAACTGCCACCAGAATATCCTCTTTCGACTTAAAATGATGGTAAATAGCACCCTTACTAAGCCCCCCCAGCTGGTCAATAATCTCCTGGATGGATGTATACTCATACCCTTTCTCCATAAACAGACGGTAAGACACATCCAATATCTTATTCACTGTTTCCTCCGGATTCTTATTCCTTGCCATCGCTTCTCTTCCTCCAAACCGACTGACGGTATGATAACATACTAATTGCATATTTGTCAAGCCCTCTTTTATCAGGTTTATTCGTAAAGGTTAAAGATAAGTCAGTTCCTCCACCGCATCTCCTTCCTATACTTATCCGGCGTGATGCCAAACCGGGCGGCAAAAGCTTTCGTAAAGCTTCTCCCATCCGGAAAACCGCTGTTTTCCGCTATTTTATTGATGGATTTATCAGTATTTACCAACTCTTTAAACGCATACTCCACCCTCACATTCAAAATATACGTTTTATAATTTACATTGGCATATTTTTTGAATATCCTGGAGAGATAGGTTGGAGAGAAGCCGAAAATCCCTGCTACCTTTTCCAGCGCCATATCTTCCCTATAATGCTCCTGTATATAGGATGTAATATTATGAAGCTTTTCCATTTGCCTGCTTTTCTTCATCTGCTCCTTATCCACATCGGTTTTGCGGTATCGGGTAACGAGAAAGTATAGCATCTTATAGTAACTGCTCAGCACCTCCAGTTCAAACCCATACCGTTTCTCCGCATAGGAAGTGTACATTTTTTTCACCAGCCTTACAAACTCCGCATCCTGTTCCTTATACCCTTCCGGTACATGGCGGAATAAGATATACTCATCCTCCCTGAATTTTTCCAGTTCCTCCGGGGGAATCTGTATGACCACCGTAAAATTCTCTTCCGGCACTTCAACAGAATGCACTTCATTGGAATTCACAATAATAAATCTTCCTTTAAGCAAATCATAATAAGAAGTGTTAATGTAAAAGTCAATCTCCCCTTCAAATACAACAAATATTTCCACCGTATCGTGCCAATGTTTTGTCACACGGTAATTACCGTTTTTCCCTTCAAACACAAACATTTTGAAGGGAAGATCCGCATTCGGCACCACCAATTCGCGTTTTAAATCCATCCCTATACCCCATGCCCGCTTTTGCGGACCCGCAATTAACAGCCCACTTTTCCCCGCCAAGGCTTTTGACACCCGAACCTTGCCAGCTAAATATCATTATTTCCCTCTTCCTCTATAGGCCTCCACGCTTTCCCGAATTTCACGTCCTTAAATAAGGCGGCCAAACCGGTAATCTGCTTCAGCCTGAGAATCTCATCCCTATCCATTCCCAAATGTTTGGAAATCCATGCATCGGACCGGCCTATTTCATGCAGTTCTTTTATAATATTGCTCATTAAATCCACATTGTGGCTTCCCCTCGCCCTGTTATGACGAATCGTGCTCGCCATCCGATGGTCAATGGGTTTGTCAATCACTGACACCGGAAGCATCCCCTTTTCACGTTCAAAGATATCCTCATATTCCAACATTACCCTATAACGGTGGAATCCGTCCACAATAATATACTCATCCTTTTCCTTTATATAATAACATACAATCGGCATTGTATAGCCATCCATTTTTATACTTTGGTAAAGAAGTTTCATTTCCGGTGGCGCTACCACATTAGGGTTATAGTTATTCGGTTTTATTTTGTGTATCGGTACTGCAATTATATTATAAACCGGGCTCTTACTTTTCTCCATTGATATCCTCCAATCCTTTATACCTTTCCCTGATTGCGTCAATCGCTTTCTGCTGCTGTCTGTTCAGCCCGAATCCCATCGTCCTGCAAATATGGTCATTTTTTAGAATGCAGTAACACATCCGCTTCCAGCTTGGGATATCTTTGCTGCTTTTGATATCATCCGTATTGTCCGGAATTTTTTCCAGAAAAACAATCCGGGATTTTTTATTCAGCGTATAGTTCGAAACCCCGTTGCGCTTAATCCTATAGCCATGTTCTTCCAGTTCCTTTATGGTTTCCTCCTCTAAACCGCCCCCCTTTTCATGCCAGAACCTTATGGAAGTGTTGAATTTTTTCACATAATTGTTCCTCAGCCTGACTGGAAGGGTTTCCAGCAAAAATCTGGTATAGGATTCCCATGTATGCCCTTCCGGCAAAGTAATGCTGCGGTATCCCAGTGCTTTGGAGCGGGCGTAAATGCAGGCAAAATTCGCCCCCTGCACCCTTCCTACCAGCTTCGCCCAGATTTCCGGATCCAGAACCCGGTACAGGTTCAAGCTGTCTTTGGAATAATCATTAAACGGAGATGCCACGCGCATCTGGGAAACTTTCAGCCCCGCCATATGGTACAAATCGTAGAGCCGGTTATAATCATAATTAAATAAATAATTGGCATGCCATACATCCTCTAAACTCCAGTCATACATAGGGGAGGCACACCACACATTTTTAAACTGCTTACTAATCCAGCACTCCCCTTTATAACCGTATTTCTTATTTAAAAACCCGCTGTACCTTTGCAGCGACTCATCCGCCCGCATTCCCAGAAGGCAGACAGTTTTTTTATTCTCATGGGAAATCCGGTACCACCTGCCGAACTGCTTGGCCAAATCCTCCTGATGCATACGGTAACGGTAAGTTGTCATCGGATTATTTTTCAGATTAATCACGTATTTGTGCTTGGGCATATCCCTTACCCAGGCCTCTTTCTTGGCATCATCCCAAGGATACCAGAACATTTCATAGCTGCTCAGCGCCGTCCTCGTTGCCATAGGAAGGCATACCCAATACAATTCCACTGCCTCTTCCCCTTCCAACCGCTTAAAGGTACGCTCAATATATTGTGTGGTAACCGTATACTGGGCCTCGAAATCCTGGTGGAAAACCCCTATTTTCCTTTCGGGATAATATTTTTTCTGAAAGTCCAACATCATATTTAACAGCAGCCCGCTGTCCTTTCCCCCGGAAAAGGATAGATAAATATTGTCAAACTCCTCAAAAATATATTTTAGCCGTTGCTGAGTCGCTTCATATACATTCTGTGTTTCATACTCCCGAATCATAACCCTGGTTGCCTCCATTCTTGAAACAGTATATCGGTGCCCGCTTTTATACGATACTCCTTTTTTACCATAATTTTCCAATTTTTTCAAGAAAGTATAAAAAACTTAATGATTACATGTAACAGTTCAGCCTTTCGGCTTCCC
>BLLT01000053.1 GCA_011958945.1 Lachnospiraceae bacterium
AACTCTTTTGACCCCAACATCTTTATAATTATGCTATCAAAGAAAAGGAGGGAACGAAAAAGTGAATGATTATATTTTACAGACGATAGGGCTTACAAAAAAATATGCGAATATGGTAGCACTTGACCATGTAGATATAACGATTCAAAAAGGGCGTATCTATGGGTTTATCGGTCAAAACGGAGCTGGCAAGACTACGTTTATGCGATTGGTTTCCGGATTGTCTTTGCCGGACAGCGGAGATATTATATTATTTGGGAAAACACAGAAAAAAGAATTGGAAAAACAAAGAAAGCGTATGGGGTGCATGATAGAATATCCAGCTCTTTACCCATATATGACAGCTCGTGATAATTTAGAAGCTATGAGGATTGCACAGGGTATACCGAATAAAAATGTAGTTGAAGATTGTCTGAAAATTGTGGGACTTCATGATACTGGAAAGAAAAAGGTACAGAACTTTTCATTAGGTATGAAACAGCGGTTAGGGATTGCAGCTACATTATTGGGGGAGCCGGAATTTTTAATGCTTGACGAGCCGACAAACGGATTAGATCCGGTCAGTATGGTAGAAATCCGAGAACTACTAAAAAAACTTGCCTATGAGAAACAATTAACCATATTGGTATCAAGTCATATTTTGAGTGAGCTTTATCAGCTTGCAACAAATTATATTTTTCTTCATCATGGAAAAATTATAAAAGAAATTTCAAAAGAGCGGTTAGACGAATGTTGTAAAAAACATATATTTATACTTGTGGATGATGTTTCAAGGGCGGCAATGGTACTGGAACGTGTGTTGAATACAAGGAATTATAAAGTTATGCCAGATCAGTCAATACAATTATATGATTATATTGATGATATGCAAAAGGTGATCCTTGCCTTAAATGAACAGAAACTGTCTATTAAAAATATAGGATTAGCAGGGGATAATCTGGAAGACTATTTTATCAATACCATAGGGGGAATGGGAAATGTTTAACTTAATAAAGACAGAACTTTTTAAACTTAGACGGCAGAAAATAATTATTGTTTTAGTTATGGTTGTGATGGCAATTTCTACTTTCAGTGCGTATTCTGAGATAAATTTATTAACAGAACCGGGAAATCCAGTAACAGGCAGAGATAGCTTTGCAAATGCTTTTCAGGATATTTTTATGTTATTTGTGATTGCTGCTTTTTCGGGGTTTTATATCGGTTCAGATTTTTCTAATAGAACAATACAGGCGGAGCTATCTAAAGGGCATAGACGTTTAGACATTATTTTTTCTAAAGCGTTTGTATTTTGTATTAGCGCAGGTTTTATCATGTTATTATATCCGGTTACAGTGTGCCTGATTCACACGATAAAATTTGGGTGGGGAGATTTATTTAATATGCAGGAGGTTTTATACCTTCTTCGTGTTTCTTTTTTGGGAATTGTTTTAAATATAGGAACAGCAAGTATTTATGTATGCTTTGCCTTTTTATGTAAGGATATTCCCAAAACAATATGTGTATGCTTTGCTTTTCCCATACTTTTTTCAGTTATAGACAGCACGATTGGAAAAAAGATTGATTTGGTGGGGAGATTATTTGAGTATTCCACATTGTCACAGCTAAAGTATATTGTAAACGATAACCTTTCGATATCTACTATATTGATTGTATTTCTATCGTCCTGCATTACAATTTTTATTTCGATTACTTTAAGTGGTTACTTTTTCTCTAATACGGAAATAAAATAATAAAAAGTGGGGGGATAGTATGTCAATCATTATTATATTAGTTGTTTTGTGTATTGGTCTTGCTATTTCCCTTTTTCTCCTGAAAAGAGAAATACGCTGTGTACGAGAGCAATTACAAGAATGTTCCACAGGTGTAGAAAAACTAATAGAGGTTGCTTTTATAGATAAGGATTTAACAGAACTTGCCGCTGAGATTAACCGTCATCAGGCTTATCAAAGGGATATTAAATCTTCAATTTTAAAAAAGGAAAAACATTTAAAGGAATCCATTTCAAATATTTCTCATGATTTGCGAACACCACTTACATCTATGACAGGATATTTACAACTGTTGCAGAAGACTTGTTTAACGGATGAGCAAAAAGAGTATTTAGAAATTTCCATATCAAGAGGCAAGTATTTACAAACACTTATCAATGACTTTTATAGTATTTCGCTTTTGGAAGATGAGAGTAATGCTCCAGTCTTGATTAAAGTAAATCTGGATAATATATTAGCGGATACTGTACTGTCTTTCACAGAACAATTTGAAGAGAAAGGAATCATTCCGAATGTCCGGTCTTTAAATACAGCAACTTATGTAATGGCAGATGAAATTATGCTCAGACGTATTATTACGAATTTGACTTCGAATGCAATACGATATGGTATAAAGAAATTTGAGGTTGAAATCGTAAATACAGATATGGTAGAGGTTAGATTTCAAAATTTGATAGAGGAAGGATATAGAGATGAGCTAGAGATTGAAAAGCTGTTTGAAAAGTTTTATACAGCCGATTTATCACGCAGTCAATCTAATTCAGGATTGGGGTTATATATCGTGAAATTACTTTCAGAAAAAATGAAGGGTGGTGTTTCAGCCAGTTTAGAAGATAACAAGTTAATTGTTAATTTATTATTATGTAGGGCATAAAACACCTATAATGAGTGTTGGGGGTGATACGTTGGGTGAGGTGTTTTTCCTCCATTTAGACAATACAGATGAGGAACTGTATAGAAAGTTGGTGCATCTGTTGTCTGAAAGTGGATACCAAGTAAACCAAGTGCCTTGTGAAAGAGCAGATTCAGAGCGATTATCTTTTGAAGGACTGACAATTATTCCAGAGAGATATCAGGTGCTTTTAAAAGGAAATGAAGTTGCTCTGACAAAAATAGAATTTGAAATACTTTTGTTACTTGCTAAAAATAGGGGGCGTGTATTCAGCAAAGAGCAGATTTATGATATTGTCTGGCAGGAACCATATTCCGGCGATTACAATATTGTTATGAGCCATATCCGCCATATAAGGGAGAAAATAGAGGATAATCCGGGCAAGCCGCTTTACATACAGACCGTATGGGGCATTGGCTATCGGTTTAACAAAAATTTAAGCAGCAGTCTGTGATAGGAAAACAGATTGCTGCTTATTTTTTACCCTGTACGCCTAAGAGGTATTCACAGGATACATGGAAGAACTCTGCCAGAGCAACCACTTCATAATCCGGGACAAACCTTGTTCCCTTTTCAATCCGTAAAACAGTCAGGTCGCTAAATTCATATCCGGCAAGCTGGAGCTGTTCGGCAAGAGCTTTCTGGGATAGCTTTCTTTCCGTCCGCAGTTCCATAACCCTTTGACCGATTAGGTTTTTGGAGTTGCTTTCTTTGTTCCAATAGATTTTAATATCCTACCACCAACTTTCTAAAGATGAAGTCCTTTATTATTGATTTTACGAAATATTGTTGATAATATACTTCTAAAGATGAAGTGCGGAGAGATTATCTTGTGAAAGGAAAGTTAGGGATTGATAATACTGCCTGTAAAATGCAATATTATTTTTAGCAGAGAAAGGTGGAAACAAACATGAATGAAGTTTTTGAAACATTGGCAGGTGTTTTTGAGGAGCTGCGCAGCGAAACAGAGGACAGGGAGTATTCCGTCCAGACAGAGGAAGCAAAAGCAGCCAGCCGGGAACTGAAAAAGAAGCAGAAGGCATTTGAAGCATATCTTTCCAAGCTGTCAAAGGAGGACAGGGAGTTTTTAGAGGACTATATGGATACGGTGGATCATGCCCATTACAAGGAGGAACAGCGGGCGTATTATCAGGGGTTTGTGGACAGCATACAGGTTCTTGATGGACTGGGCATCGTAAAAAGGCGTATGCGTATAAAGGAACTTCTTAAAATATTCAGCAGATAAACAAAGAGGTGGCTGGCAGGAGAGAAGGCGAGCCACCTTTTTTGCATGGTTCAGAATTATCCAGAAATATTCATGAGAAAATTCAGATATTGGGAATATTCTATTCTTTGGGAGATTTGTATGTCCGAAGATAGGCTTCCACAATAGCGAGGATTGTTGTAATCTGTTCCTCTGTACATTGTGACAGATAAATCAACAGCCGCTGGTAGTCGAGGTTGTCTGACGGGGCGGCTGGATAAAAAAACGGATCGGCGGAAATATGTAAGGCTCGTATAAGCTGCCCTAGCTTTTCAAGGCTTGGCACATTTCCATGATTTTCAATTTCCTTGATATAGCGGGAGGAAACGCCGGATTTTTCAGCCAGTTCTTCATAGGTCAGCTTCTGGTCGGTTCTAGCCTTCTTCAGACGGAATCCCATTTCCTTGTCAATTTTCTTTTTTCTTGCCATATATGCACCTCCATGTATAGTGTATATTGCACATTTCGCTTTGAAAATGCACTAATAAATCACTTTATAAGAGGGGCATAATACACACATAAGAATAAAAGACTTTGGATATTGCATATAAAAAAACGCAGTATCCAGAGGTTTTTTGCGTGAAATTTTATCCTTTGGGTACGTTTAGGGGAATTTATGTGTTCTGAACGGTCTGAGGGATATTTTTTTGGCTTAGTGAACCTGTCCGGCTATTGGCGTGGGAAGGTTCTTTTATAAGGTGTTTTACTGGCAGTAAAGAAGAATCTACCCTAACAAGTGAACTATACACTCCCGTAGCGTGTGGAGAAAACAGAATAACAGATATGAATAACGTCCAGCGGGCATTTTGCCTGTCCGGGCGTTTTTTATATACAAAAATTTTTACTCCCACCCGAACATCAGCCTACCGCCATTTGGCAGATACAACGGAAAGGGAAAAGGCGTATGCCTTTGTCACGTCACAGCGGGGGAGGAGGTGAACTCGCATGAAGAAACCTTCTCACCATGATGAAATGACGATCAGGCATCGTTTTGACCGCCTGTGCCAGATGTCGCTGAAAGGCGAAGCAATCAATTATTACAGGCACATGGATTACCGCAGGGAACATGAAGCCATGTTTTCTGAACTGTCTGAAAAGGAGCTGAACCAGTTGTTTGTTATGGATGAATACGGAGTGGAAAACAGCCATTTTACAGTGCATGGATATGACATTGAGGTGAAAGACACCCTGATTGCGGAAGCGTTGCAGACACTTTCGGAGAGGAAGCGGAATGTAATACTGCTTTCGTATTTTCTGGAAATGAGCGATGCGGATATAGCAAGGGAGATGAACCTTGTCCGCAGCACAGTCCATGAACACCGGACACGCTCGCTTGAGATTTTAAGGAAGATTATGGAGGAAAAAGCAAATGACAAAAAGATGTAGGAGCAGAGAAGAAAAGAATTTGCTGCCTTTCCATATCATAAAGGCAGCATCAGAAGGCGATGTATTGGCAATCAACAAAGTCCTGAAGCACTATGAGGGATACATAATTACCCTGTCCACCCGGAAGATGTATGACGAGGGAGGGCGGCTTCATTATTGTGTTGATGAAACACTGCGCCGGAGGCTTGAAACAAAGCTGATTACAAAGATACTGGCGTTTGAAGCGGTATAAGGGGCGGTTAGCTGCCCTTTTCCATAGCTGACAGATTTACAGCGGTGTACCTTGAAAATTGAATATGCAATAACCTCACAGGACGTGAGAAACTGTGGAGCTACACAGCAGATACGCTATGACTGTCTGTTCCAGTAGGGAATTGAAAGTGAAGAAGCATTTTTATGATGTTGAAGCAAAGGCACGAGCGAAAAAATATCAGTGTTGGAGTAGAAAACTTCCTATACAGGAAGAGGGGATTCTATTGGCGAAGAAACAGTTTCGTGATAATGATACTTCTGGCGAAAGTCAGTCACATAGAAAAGATGATGGTGCAAGTCCAATGTGGGCAGGTTTCCCGCCTGTCACCTGTGAGGATATTTTTAATATGTTTATCAATGAAAGTTTATCTTACAGACGAATTTTCATTGATAAACATATCAAAAAATAATGATTTGGCGTGGGACATGATACATATAGGACAAGCAGATGTCAATATAATGGAATGTGGAAAAGTGAAAGAGGTGTATGTATATTGAGCATAGAAGAAATGAAAAATGTGGATGTAAGGACAGTAAAAAGGGAGGAACTTGCAGATATAAGAGAAGTGGAAGTAAATAAAAGGAAAAGCCGGGAAGGACAGATTAAGGACTATCTCGAACAGATTAAGAATCCTTACTGTTATAGATATGGGGAATATGTTGTTAAGATTGGCTTTGAGGATACAACAGTGACACTTACGGATCGGCTGCAGGAGCTGATATTAAAAACTGCCAGTGCAATGTGAAACTTTCACAAGTGAAATTGCGTATTTCTTCATTGGACAAAAGCGGGAATCTGTGCTAAACTATATTCAGGACTAAATTCATATGTGGAACCCTGATTTTATGGTTTGTCAGCACTATAAAATTAGGAGGAAGCGGTATGGGTGAATACATTTCATACATATCTTATTTGGCTGCTGTGTACCTGCGTCTGTCAAAAGAAGATGAAGATTTGCGGGAGAGCAAGGACAAGAAAGAAAGCAACAGCATCGCCAATCAAAAGGCATTGATATTAAAAGCAATAGAATCTATGCCAAATGTTACCCTTTATGACATTTATATAGATGATGGATTTACAGGACTTAATTTTGAACGTCCAAGTTTTCAGCGTATGTGCCAGGATATTTACGATGGTAAGGTGAATATGGTCATTGTTAAGGATTTGTCAAGGTTAGGACGTGATTACATTGATTCTGGACGCTATGTGAAAAAAATTTTCCCGTCCTATCATGTCCGGTTTGTATCTGTACTGGATCATTTTGACAGCCTGACAGCTACGCAAAGCGATGTAAATCTGCTGATTCCGGTCAAAAATTTTGTAAATGATAATTATAGCCGGGATATATCTGGCAAAGTGAGAAGTCATCAGGAGGTTATGCGTGAAAGCGGGCTGTATATCGGCGCTCATGTTGCATACGGCTATAAAAAACTGGAAACGGACAGGAATAAAATCATACCAGATGAATATGCGGCTGATATTGTACGCAAGATTTTCGACTGGAAGTTGAAAGGTATGAGTTCGGCGGCAATCGCTGAAAAACTCAATGAACTTGGTGTAGCAGCGCCTTCCGAGTACAAAAGACAACTTGGGGGAAATTATAAATGCGGTTTTCAGAAAAATGCAAAAGCAAAATGGTCGGCGGTATCTATTAACCGCATATTAAAGAACAAGATTTATATAGGTGTGCTTGAACAGGGAAAACGTGAAAAAGTCAATTATAAGCTGAATAAGGTTATAGAAAAGCCGGAAACAGAGTGGGCGGTAAAAGAAAATACCCATGAAGCGATTATCAGTAAGGCGGATTTTGAAAATGTGGCAAAACTCTTAAATCTTGACACCCGTAAATCTCCGGATGAAGAAACTTTGTTCATGCTGTCCGGTTTGATGTTCTGTGGGGAATGTGGCAGGAGTATGGTCAGACGTTGTAACCGTTATAAAGCGAAACAGAACATATACTATATATGTGCCACTTATAATAAAGGAAAAGGGTGCAGCCGCCACAGCATAAACCAGTCAGTGGTAGAAGATATACTGCTGGATGCAATCAAAAGGCATATTGAACACGTTGCCAAACTGGATGAATTTTTGACTTTAATGAAAGAGAATGAAGCCTGTTATGATGATGTGGTGGCGAATGACCGGGAAATCCTTGCTAAGTATCAAGAGCTGGAACAGTGTAAGAAGGTGGAAATGGCTTTGCACAGAGATCTGGCGGCAGGGATTATTTCCATAGATGAATATGAGCAGTTTAAAGAAAATTTTGCTCGTAAGTCCGCAGAGATAGAGGAAACAATCAGAAAATTGCAGGCGGAGATAGAAACAGTTTTTAAAGAAGGACTGTTTGCGAATGAATGGATTGATACATTTACGAAAAAAGGAAATATCACATCGTTAGATAGAAGTATCGTTCTGTCATTAGTGGAGAAAATTACTGTTTATGAAGAAAACAGAATTGAGATCACCTTTAAGTATCAGGATGAATACGAAACCTTATGTAAAATTACAAGTAGTATTGCCTGCAATCCTACTGGGCACATTCCGGCATCTATGAAGGGGGTGGGCATCAATGGCTAGGACAGCGGACAGGTATAGAAAGAACTATGTTAAAACAAAGAAAACTGACAAAGTATATCAGGTTGGAGATTATTTAAGGCTATCGGTGGACAGTGACTATACAGGGAGCGACTCCTTAGAAAATCAAAGAAAGCTGGCACAGGAATATATAAGTAGACGTCCTGACCTGAATATAGTAAGAGAATATGTTGATGATGGGAAAACAGGAACAGATTTTTCACGTCCGGCATTTAGCCGGATGATAGCAGATATGAAAGCAGGAATCATTGACTGTGTGATTGTCAAGGATTTATCCCGGTTTGGAAGGGAGTACATAGAAGCCGGCAATTATATTGAGAAGGTATTTCCGTTCTTAGGTGTGCGCTTTATATCCATTGTTGACAGGTATGATAGTGCTGATGCAGATTGCAGCAGAGAACTTTTGCTTATTTCTCTTAAAAACCTTATGCATGAGATGTATGCAAGGGATATTTCCAAGAAAGTAGGAAGCACCTTTCGGACGAAACAGGAAAAAGGGATGTTCTATCGCAGTGCTACGATTCCTTATGGATATAAGATGAATGGAAGTGGTACGAATTATATGATCTGTGAGCAGACAGCTCCGATTGTACGGGAGATATTTAAACAGTGCGGCGAGGGGATTTCTAATTATGCAATAAGCCGATGGCTGTATGATAACCATGTTTATACACCACAGCAATATGCTTTGACAGGCAGTGTATATAGGAAGCCGGAAGAAGAGCTGAAAATATGGCATTGTTCTACAATTAAGCGGCTTCTGGAAAACCCTGTTTATATCGGAAGGGTTATAAGACATCAATCAGAGCAGAGCTTTTTTGCGGGGAAAAAGGCAAGTCCAGTACCGGAACAGGAGCAGATTGTTATTGAGAATAACCATGAACCGATTATTGAAAAGTCGATGTTTGAGATTGTCCAGAAGATACTAAGTCAGACAAAGGATAAAAAAACCGAATCTGCCTGTGAACGCCAAACGGTTGTATTTGAGAGAAATATATTTCAAGGGAAGCTGTTCTGCGGCTCTTGTAAGGCAAATATGGTCAGGGTAGGCGCTTATCGCTCTGTCAATGGGGTAAAGGAGCAATACAAGATTTTTAAGTGCAGTACTCATAGAAATCACTGCGATTTATGTGATACAAGGTGGATTGCAGAGGACTTGCTGTGTGATATTCTGTATGGCACGATACGCAGGCATTTGAGTTTGATAAAAGGGATAAAGAAAAAGATAGAAAAAGATATTCGTTATTCCTTTGAAGAAAATCTGAAACAGACAGAATGGAAAAGACAAAAGATTGTGAGTACAAAGAACCTATTGGAGCAAGAGTATATGCAGAAATATTCAGATTATGCGGAAGGAAGTATCTCACAGGCGGCATTTCTGCAATATAAAAGTACCTATCATGAGAAAATAGAACTATGCGGGAAACAGGAGAATGTTTGTGCTAAAGAGGTAAAAGGGATAAAGAAGTGTCAGGCGGCTTTGCAAAAACTATTGTCGGACTGGCTTTGCTTTCAGAATACAAGGAAATTGACGGAAACAATGGTAGAAATCTGTGTTGACAGAATAGAGCTTTTTACTGATAACCGGGTGGAAATAAAGTTAAGGTATCAGGATTGCTTTTCGGTTCTTGATAGTTGGATGCAAAAGGAGGTGTGATTTTATGCTGTTTATGATTCTGGCACTGTATTTAAGGCTGTCAAAAGAAGATGGTGATATGGTTGATGAAAGCAATAGTATCACAAATCAAAGGCTCATTCTACGCAAGTTTGTGGAGCAAAAACCGGAATTTGCGGGTTTTGAGATAAAGGAATACATAGATGACGGATTCAGCGGTAAAAATTTTGAAAGACCGGGGGTTCAGGAACTATTGGAAGATGTAAAATCCGGTAAAGTGTCCATTATCATTGTGAAGGACTTCTCACGCTTTGGAAGAAACCATATTGAAGTCGGTAATTACATTGAAAAGATATTTCCATTATTGGATGTTCGATTTATCGCTGTCAATAACAGCTTTGACAGCAAAGACTATAAAGGAACGACACCAGATATGGATGTTGCGTTTGAGAATCTGATGTATGATTATTTTAGCGAAGAAAACTCTGTTAAAATTAAAAATGACCTGATGGGAAGGCGTAAGAGAGGAAAATACCTTGCTACATTTGCGGCGTTTGGTTATAAAAAATCGCCTACTGACCATAACCGTATAGTAATAGATGAGGAAGCGGCGGCTATTGTACGCATGATTTTTGAGAAGTATGCAGAATGTGGAATTAAGGCGGAGGTGGCGAGGTATTTAAACCAGAAAGATATTCCTACGCCACAAATCTATGCAGTGAAAAGCGGCAGCACCTACCAATGGAAATATCAGGGCGAAAAAAAGGTGTGGAATGGCTCTATCATAGGAAGAATTTTGAAAAATGAGATATATGTGGGAAATACAGTTTTTCACAAAAAGGAAACTATTGAGGTCGGTTCAAGAAGAACGAAATGCCTGTCGAAAGATGAATGGGAAGTCTGCGAAGGCACACATGAACCAATCATATCAAAGGAATTATTTGAATATGTGAACAGCATGGATGCCCGGACAAGCAGCATAAAAAGACTGGCAGATCGAGAAAATTTAGATAAGACGGTATATTGTGAGGGAGAAAAGAGAAAAAGGGGAAGTGCGGATTCGCCTGTTAAGGGATTGGTAAAGTGCGGTGGATGCAGACACAATATGCAGCGTCGAAGCAGATTAAATGCGTCTTATTATTGCAGATATTACTATGAAACGAAGCAGGAGGGATGTTGCCCGGAGAATGTCAAGGAAACGGAACTCATAGCAGTTGTTTTGTCAGCAATCAGGAATCAGGCAATGCTGGCAGGGGAAATGGGAAGGTTACAGGATTTATATAACAATCAGTTCCAGGAGCGTGTCAAGGCGGATCAGGAGCAAAAGGAGCAGCTTCAGGAACAGATTCAAAAACTTACAGATAGCAATTTTTCACTGTATGAAAGCTATGCAAAAGGTGAGATTGATGCTGACTGTTTTTTACAGAAAAAAGAAAATAACAATAAGCAGATAGAAATATATGAAGCAGAACTTAGGGCTTGCCATTCAAAAGAAACAGCAGTACCGGATGAAAAGTCTGATTTGTTAAACTTGTTAAAAGGAAAAGAAAATCTAACAGACCTTACAAAAGAGGTTGTCAGACAGCTTGTAGATGCGGTTTATGTATATGGCGGCAACCGGGTTGAGGTTGTCTTTAAGTTTCAGGACAAAAGCGTGGAAACATTGAAAAATTAAGGTTTTTATGATATTATAAGGACAGGAGAATAGGATATGACAAATGAGCAGAAAAGGGAAGAGAAACAGAAGCTGCTTTTAGAACGCTTACAGGAAATGAGTTATTTTGATGACGAATTTATGACAAAATGTCTGGAAGATTATTCCAAAGGGGTAGAACTGATGCTGCGCATTATTATGAATGATGCAAAGTTAGTTGTAAAAGAAGCACAGGTACAGGCGGTAATAAAGAACCTGCAAGGGCGTTCTATCAGAATGGATGTTAAGACAAATGATGTGTCAAAGAAACAGTACGATGTAGAACTGCAACGAGCCGACAGTGGGGCAAAGCCGAAACGTGCGAGATATAACAGCAGTTTAATGGATGCAAATTCCATTCTTCCGGGAGATGATACGGAAATGCTGGCGGAAACGTATGTGGTATTTATTACAGAGAATGATGTGCTTGAAGGTAATCTCCCGATTTATCATATTGACAGGACAATTCAAGAAACAGGGGCGTTGTTTAATGATAAAGCACATATTATATATGTAAACGGAGAGATTAAAGATGATACACCATTAGGGCGGTTGATGCACGATTTAAGCTGTGCTGATCCAGACGATATGAATTATAAGGAATTAGCAGACCGGGCAAGATATTTCAAGAAAGATGAGGAAGGACGAAAAATTATGAGTAAAATCATGGAGCAGCTTTTAAATGAAGAAAAAATTGAAGCAGCAAAGCGTATGCTGGAAAGAGGAAAAATGACAAAAGAGGAAATTGCAGAGGATTTAGATTTGCCATTGAGTGTAGTGGAAAGACTTGAGAATGATTTACAACTGGCATAATGAATTTTGCGGTGGATTGTGAAAGCAGGAACTCATGAAACGGAGAAATCCTGCTTTTATTATATTGATTTTCTTGTTTTGGTATTATTCAACAATAAGAGAAAGGAAAAAACCATTATTACAAGATATTTTTCACAAAGTTCGTGTCACTAACTTGACACAAGGGGGATTGAAGGCCATGGAGGAACTGGCGAAGCTGGAGGCGGAGCGGGGAACGGCTGGGTATGTGTCTGCGGATGGGACTGCTAAAGGCGGTGTGGAAACTGTGGACGGGAAAAAAGGGAAACAGGGGAGCATTGCCAGCAATGAGATGTGCACATTCTTGATACTGAATATTTCTTCGTTGCAGTTAATACCCGTAAATATGATTGCTTATAGGAGTCAATACGGAAGCGTGAATCCAGCGGGGATTATTGCGCCGGCAATCGTAGCAACGTTTGTGAGCACGGCGGTGGCGGTGGTATATTGTAAGGTGAAGGATGGGAGGCGGAGAGTTTGAGGACTTTCCGCTTTATTCATTAGTTATATCCCAATGTTTTATCGGATACATATAAGAAAATATATGAGAAAAACAAGGTATAGCATATATAAAATTATAATATTATTGGATTATATATTGCCATTGACATATAAAAATTAGAAATGTATAATAGCATAAAATATTGGAAAGGACTAATTGGATGAATTATCAAAAAATTATTGATGACTTTATAACAGAATATCCAGATTATAAAAGTGATGTAATGAATTTTACCGAATATCTGGAAATACATTGGGGAAATTCTTTGTCGGGAGAATCACTCCGTATTTTACTTAAGGGTATAGACGTTGAATTTATATTACAGAGCCTGATTTATAATGTGGAAGATATACAGCGATATAAGAGCAAGACAAAGGCTAAACGGTATGCCACCGTGGTAGGATTGCTTTTTAACTACATCCGAAAGACTACAGATATTGCAAACCCTGAATTATATGATGCAATTTCGTTTAACCGCCTGCGGGAAAATTCATATATGAAACGAATGATGGCATATATTGAGAAATGTGATTTGCTTGCGGGTATAGTTGAGCAGGAACCGTTGACGTTTATGCAAGCCGAAGAACTTTTGGCATGGTCAAATGAACAGCTTGAAGATACGGAATGGGGAGGGGCTACGGATCTTAAGAAGGCAATGGCGGCTATCGGAATAAAGATGATGATGCTTTATGGGATCACATATCGTGAATTGAGAAAAATCAAATGGGAGAATTTCGATGAATATTATGGTTTTATTACAGTAAATGGTTTTGAACTTCGTTTGCCGCCCAAATTGTCAAGGCAGTTACAGCAAGTGCAGAAATTTGTTTTTCAGAATCATGTAAAGAGCAATGAGGACTTGCTTTTTACGGATGGGAATGGAGAACCGTGGGGGGAGATAACATCTTCTTCTGGAATTCCCGACTATTTAGGAACTTTGATAGAAGTTACAAGTGTAACCAGCATTGTCAAGTATGGAATAGGACAACTTCTCAAGGCTGGGTTAAGTGATTCTGTTATTAAAAAAATAACAGGTGCAAGTGATAAACTGATTCAAGGGTGTCTCTTGACAGAGGATGATGAACTCAAAAAGACTATAAATAATAAAATTGTTATGGCAGAGTTATATTATGAGTTTTGAAGAAGATAGAGCAGACAGGGAGAGATAAATCTGTGGATGAAAATAAAGGTGAAGTTTTAATCTATCAGTCAGAAGACGGATTAACCAATGTCGAAGTAACTGTACGGGATGAAACGGTTTGGCTTTCCCAACAACAAATGGCAGAGCTGTTTCAAACGTCGAGAACAAATGTTGTAGAACACATAAAACATATTTTTGCAGAAGGAGAATTAGACGAAGCCTCAACCTGTCGGAATTTCCGACAGGTTCGGCAGGAGGGAACAAGGCAGGTTACAAGAGAGATACCATATTATAATCTGGATATGATTATATCTTTGGGATATAGAATAAAGTCTCTTATAGCAACGAGATTCAGGAAATGGGCAACAGAACGTTTAAAGGAATACATGGTTAAGGGCTTTACGATGGATGACGAACGCCTTAAAGGCAATGGTGGAGGGAATTATTGGAAAGAGCTTTTAGACCGTATTCGTGATATTCGTTCTTCGGAAAAAGTGCTTTATCGTCAGGTTTTGGATTTATATGCCACAAGTGTAGATTATGACCCCCATAGTGAGGAGTCGATTCGTTTTTTTAAAATAGTACAAAATAAGCTTCATTTTGCGGCACATGGACATACTGCGGCAGAAATAGTTTTTGAGCGTGCTGATGCACAAAAACCTTTTATGGGATTGACATCCTTTTCAGGAGAGTTACCTGCTCTTAAAGATATTGGAATTGCAAAGAATTATTTAAAGGAAGATGAACTAAAGATACTAAATAATTTGGTATCTGGTTATTTTGATTTGGCGGAAATTAATGCGATTGAACATCGCCCAATGTACATGAATGATTATGTTGAACAGCTTGATTCGGTATTATCGTCAGGAAATAGAAAAATACTCAGTGATGGTGGCAGAGTAAGCCATGCTCAGGCAATGAAAAAAGCAAAAGAAGAATATCAAAAGTATCAGGCAGCCACAATTTCTCCGGTTGAGGACGCTTACCTAAAAACAGTAAAAATGGCAGCTAAAGCAGCAAAACAGGCTGGTAGAAAAAACAAATACTGATGGACGATAATGATGTTATTTTTAAACTTCGTGTCATTAACTTGACACAAGGGGGATTGAAGGCCATGGAGGAGTTGGCGAAGCTGGAGGCGGAGCGGGGGACGCCGGGGTATGTGTCTGCAAGGGAAGGCATTTTTGCAGACGGAAAGAAAAAGGGGAACAAGACAGGTAAGAGCGGCGGTGAACTGCCTGTGTCGGCAAATGGAAAGAGCGGCAGGGTTGCCAGCAATGAGATGTGTACGTTTTTGATTTTGAATATTTCTTCCCTGCAGCTGATACCGGTGAATATGATTGCTTACAGAAGCCAATATGGAAGTGTGAACCCGGCGGGGATTATTGCGCCGGCGATTGTGGCGACGTTTGTCAGTACGGCGGCAGCGGTGGTTTATTGTAAGGGGAAGGACAGGAGGCGGAGAGTCTGAGGGCTCTCTGTTTTTGTATTATTTTTGTGAAAGAGTGTTGAGAAGCAAAGTTTTTTGGGATATACTTATAGAAAACATGGATATTTGATGTATCTATGTCAGATATAATATCGGAAGCCTTTGATATTTGCAGCGATAGCGACTATAATGACTATTTTGTAATATCGAAAAAAGAGGTTGAAGAACAGAGGTCAAATGCACAGTATTTTTATGATAGGGTAGAGGAACATGTAGTGGCGCTTTTACCGGTTTGTAATTCACCGAGGATGGGAGTTTGTGATTATTGTGGAAGCGACATTTATCCGGATCAGTTTCTTCCAGATATAGAGAAGACAGTATGATTCGCGGCAAGATTTTATTGAGGATTGTATAAGCTGAATGATTGATTTTGAGACTTACACTTACTATGATTGAGGCGATGTATTATCCCAAAGATTGGAGTGTTAAATGCGAGGAAGATATCAACAAGTGTATTGATAAAAGTATCGCACAAAATGATTATTATTGTTATATATAGAATGGCTTTTAAATATCGGGGAGAATGCAGATATGGGAATTTATTTAAATCCGGGAAATGAACAGTTTGCAGTTTCTGTTAATTCTGAGTTATATGTGGATAAGACGGCTCTGATAACATATACGAACAGTCGTATCGGCAAAGACAGGCCACTGATTTGTTCCAGCAGGCCGAGGAGGTTTGGGAAAACAATGGCTGTAACTATGTTGGCGGCGTACCGAATGTGTCCAAGAGGATGATATTTCACTGCCTTCTGTATTGGCTAAAATCAATGTTATGACAAAAGAACAGTTTATCATTATTATTGATGAGTGGGATTGTCTGTTTCGGGAGGACAAAAATAACGAGAACCTTCAAAAAGAATATATTAATCTGTTAAGAGGATTGTTTAAAGGCACTCCATCGGGGGCGTTTCAGCTTTGCTTAAAGCGACTTTGGCAATGGATGAACAAGCTGTGGCACAGATGATACAGGAAGTCCATATGAAAAGCTCATCTAGTTTAATATATAACAATGAAATTTCTCTGAGCAGTGTGATTGCACTGGCATATTATAGCGCGTGCAGAGATTATACCTTTGTAAGAGAATTGCCAACAGGAAATGGGTTTGCCGATATGGTTTTTCTTCCTAAACGCACATCCTCAAATCCGGCATTGGTTCTGGAATTAAAATGGGATAAAACTGCTGAGGGAGCGATAAGCCAGATTAAAAATAAAGGATATGTGTCAGCCCTCAAAGAGTATAAAGGAAATATTCTGCTTGTTGGAATTAATTATGAGAAGAAAAGCAGGAAACATCAATGTAGGATAGAAAAAGTAGAATTGTAATTTTCGGTATCAAAAGAATTTTGTGTCACTAACTTGACACAAGGGATTTTTTTGCAGTTATCGGTTTATATTTAGCGCATTTATTTTTCTTCTGCCGGACCAAATTGGATTAGCTTTATACGAGAAATATAAAGCTGGAGAAATTGACAGTAAGGAGTTAACAGGATCAGAGGATGAATAATCTGAACTTACAAAGGAAACGGTGGAGCAGCTTGTGTCAGCATGTTTGGGGGGATTCACTCATATGCCACCTCCAATCGTCTGTAATAAAATGAAAAAACTGCAATACAACCTCCTAAGGAAAATTGTATTACAGATTATCATAATATCTAGTACTCCGTACTTGAAGCTCCTGTGCAAATTTTCGAGGATATTTTTTTGAGTGTGCAAGTTCAGAAACGGAGGCGTAGCGGGCTGCGCTGAGTATTCTGAACTTGTGCAATCGGAAAATAGCCCGAAATATTTGCATAAGGGTTTTCAGTACGGAGTACTAGTTCCTGCCGCCTTTATTCACATAATCCTTCGGACTCATGCCGATCACCCTTTTGAATACTTTGGAAAAATAAAGCGAATCCTCGTACCCAAGCCATGCCGCCACCTCTTTTATTTTCATTTCCCCCGTTTCCAGGAGTTTTTTCCCCTCCTCCATACGTTTCTGCACCACATATTCTATTGGCGTCACCTCGTAATAAGATTTGAAGATACTGCCCAGATAGGAACCTACAAACCCAAAACGTTCCGCCAGAAACTGATTTGTGATATTGATCCGAAAATTCTCATCCAGATAATCTTTCATATTTTCCGCCAGCTTTGCTTTGTCGCCGGATGCTGTCAGCGATGCCCCAAATATATCCCGAAACAAAAAATCAAATTCCTTCCGCATGGCTTCTTCCGTATAATAATTATCCAGGATAAACTGTACCTCATGCTCTATTTCATAATACTCCCTGTGCCCTGGGCATTTCTGGCAAAGCCTGAACATAAAATAACGGATATCATGCTCGGCCTCATCCTGAGGCACGGGGCGGGCCGTCAGCAGCTTCAGCAGTTTCGCAAATACTTCCGAAAGCTGATCCGGCCCCGCATTTTGGCACTGCATGAGCAGCCTATCCAATTCCTGCTTTCTTTCCCCCATCTTCCTTATAAGATTTCCCGGACTGTACACAAGCAGCGCATCCTTTAAAAAGATCTTATGCTCCCTTGTATATTTCTGCATCTTCCGATAAACCGGAAAAATATCGGTAAGTTCCACCGCCTCCCGGTAATACACTGCCGTCAGCGTCAGCGGAGCATAGTTCAGCCTTCCCAGCATCTGCCGGAACCTGTTTACATCCGCCCCGCTCTCCTTTCGGACAAAGATCAGCTTTTCATTGGCGTTTTTTCCATCTACCACCCAGAAGCACTCCTGGGGAATCATACGGCACAGATGCTCATCCAAAGACAGCCCCCGGAATATCTCGGGATAATTCCATTCGCCATCCCGGTAAGTGCTGTAGCTGTTTCCAAAGGTCAGAAGCATCATGCCGTATTTCTGCCCTGCCTCCGCCGCTCTGTCTAAGTTTTGGGGCAGTTCCGCCCCTGAAAGAGCCTCCTCAAACCTGTGCGCCTTCTCTTCAAACCACTGTCTCTGAAGCTTTTCTTCCAGCCGCTCCAACAGAAGTTTCAGTTCGCTGTCCTTTAAGGGCTTAAGCAGATAATCCAATGCATTGTTTTCAAAAGCACTCTTTACATAAGTAAAATCCGTATAGCCGCTCAGTACCACGGGAATCAGCTTCATATTCTGCTGTGCCACAGAGTGCAGCAGTTCTTGTCCGTTCATAACCGGAAGGTTCATATCCACAAACAGTACATCCACCGTATGTTCCTGCAGGTAACGGTATGCCTCCCGCCCGTTGTCCGCCGTAGCTACCACCTGAAAGCTGCTGTTTATCTCCTCTATTTTCTGACAGATATTCCTCTGGATCGGCGGTTCATCCTCCACCACCATTACCCTTATCTTCATTGCTTTTCTCCTGTTTTCCAGTCTGGCAACCGCCCAAATTGCGCATTTACTATGATTCCGCATTTATTCCCGCGAGCAACGAGCCAAGTGGCATGCTTAAATCCAACCAAAGGTTGGATTGGACATTTGGCGACTGCCGCGAGGGTCAAATACCCCGCTGCTCTGCAGCGCTGCAAGTTTGATACCCCGTTGCTTGCAGCGGGGTCTTTGATTTCCCGCTGCATCCTCCGACAGTAATACTCATCCCGCCCTCGTTGCTCTCCATCTCAAACACCATCTTATCTCCATAAGCAATGTACAGCCTTTCATAGACATTTCTGACGGACAGCCCTCCTATCTTCATCTCCTGCATCAGTTCATGCATATCCCGCTGCCGCATGCCGCGCAGCTCATCCTTCAGTTTTTTAAGCTTCTCCTGCTCCATCCCGTTCCCGTTATCACTGACTCTGATTTCCCAGCACTCTCTCTGGACATACACCTGAATATCAATCTCCCAGGGAAACTCCTTTGCCCTGAAACCATGGGCAAAACAGTTTTCTAAAAGGGGCTGCAGCACAAATCTCGGAAGACTGCATCTCTCCGCCCCGCCAACGTAGTTCAGGGCATAATGAAATTTATTCTCATAGCGTATTTTCATCAGTTCCAGATAGTTTTCTGCGTGTTTTATCTCTGTCTCCAGATCCACGTAATTAGTATCGTAGCTGGTGCTGTAGCGGATCATTCCAGAAAGCTTTTCGCAGATCTCCGGTATTTTATCAGTCTCCTCATTTCCCGCCATAGCGGAAATGATAGTCAGGATATTGTGGATAAAATGGGGATTCATTTGTGCCTGCAGCGCAAACATACGGCTTTGAATCTCGTTCACCCTGCTCATCATCTCCTTCTCCATGGAAAGCTTCAGATTTTTAACTAACGCATCAAAAGCCTTGTTAAGACGCCGCAGTTCATCCGTCTCCACTTGTGAAACAAGGGGGATTTCCTGTAGGTTTTCATCCACTTTCAGTCCGTCCAGCATGGTACACATCTGTACGATCGGTTCCGTTGTCTTTTTTATGATCTGCCTCTGTCCTACAAAGATGATCAGTATAATACACACCAGAAGAAGAAACACCCAGGCAAAGGTGGATGTCAGGCTGCTGACCAGGCTGCTATTCTTTGATATGATAAAAACACATATGCCATACTGAGGGAGTTCCTGCGTTTTACAGTATATTCCACCCCCGGAAAATCCATTTTTTGCCCGAAGCAGTTCCCTTACCTCATCATCGCTGCGCCCCCGCTGAAAACCATAGAGCACATCCTCATCATCCGCCGCCAGCAGATAACATTCCGTATCTTTCCCAAGCAGCTTTTCCAAACCGGAGAAACTTTCAAATCGGATCTGTACCTGCACATATCCCAGGCATTTTGAGGGGATTAACTGATAATTCTTAATCTCCCGAAACACGGAGATTGTGGGAGAGGGCGTCTTCACATAGGGATCCTGTTTATCCACCCGAAACAGATTGGCATGAGTTCCGTCGGCAAACCAGGTACTCACATCCTCAAACATCTGCCCGTCAGGATAGTCTTTCTTTAAATAACCATAGTCGACTGCCCTTCCCACATAAGTCAAATTCCGCCTTTCATCAAAGAGACTGATACGGCACAGGGAATTTTGCTTTAGCATATATGACATGGTATGTTGTTTCAAAGAATAATCCTTGTCCACGTTATCTACAAAATAGTTCTGTTCCCCGTCATATCCGTATATCCCGTCAAATGTCTCTATGATCAGATGATTGGCTCCGATCTGAAGCGCAATATCATCCGCAAGGCGCAGTGTGTTGTCCAGTTGGGATGCGATACCCCGCAGCTGCACATCCACCTGCTCCTCAAATGCCGTTCCGCTGGTATGCACGATATAGCCGGAAAATACTGCGGTTATCACGGAAAATACAACCATTGCCACCAGTATGCTCTTTGCTAGCGTAAGTTTACAAGTTACTAAAGTCTCAG
>BLLT01000054.1 GCA_011958945.1 Lachnospiraceae bacterium
AGCACGTTGCGTAAGCAACAATTTCATCTGTGCGTTCCTGTGCATAAAAAAACCGGGCCGAAACGCCCGGTTTTTTATTAAACATTCACTTTTTTGCTTTCACACACGCCTATTAGCATTGCTAGTTGGAACGCATGTGCACAACTAAAGATTAAAAATCAATCCCTGTACTTTACACACATCAATACTTGCCCAAATCAATGGTCAGATTTTCTACATCCGGTTCATTGTCAAAACTAATCTGTGCACTGCTGTAGCTTGCCGGTGAACTGGAAGCGGCCATCGCATATTCCGCACGCAATTTGAATTTAGCAACAAGCCCTTTTAAAACCTCTGCCTGGTTAGAAAGCTCAGCACTGGCCGCTGCACTCTGCTCCGATGTAGCCGAATTGGTCTGTACAACGCTGGAAATCTGATCCACACCAACAGTAACCTGTTCTACTGCATCCGCCTGCTCTTCTGCAGCATCCGCAATCTTATCAACCGTACCAGCTGCAGTACGCACATCGCCTACAACTTTCACCAAAGATTCTGCCGTAGCATTTGCAATCTCAGTTCCACGGGCTACTGCTTCAATGGAACCTTCAATCAAGTCAGCAGTGTCCTTAGATGCTGCCGCGCTCTTGCTGGCCAGACTACGCACTTCTTCTGCTACTACCGCAAAGCCTTTTCCTGCTTCACCGGCACGGGCTGCCTCTACAGCCGCATTCAATGCAAGAATATTGGTCTGGAATGCAATATCCTCAATTGTTTTGATGATTTTACCGATCTCATTGGAAGAACGTGTAATCTCTTCCATGGCGCTCATCATATCGCGCATCTGGCTATTACATTTTTCTACTTCATCACCAGCCATATTGGACTGATTCCGCGCATCCCGTGCATTTTCCGCCGTATCCTTCACCTGCTGGGAAATATTGGCAATCGTTGCCGCTAATTCCTGTACTGCAGCTGCCTGCTCTGTTGCACCCTGTGCAAGAGCCTGTGCACCGCTGGATACCTGTCCGGACCCGGAAGCCACCTGGTCAGCGCTCTTATTGATCTGTCCCATGGTTAGACTCAAATCGCGGTTCAATTTACGAATGGATATTAACAGATTCTGGCATCTTCCTACATAACGCTCCTCTGCCCTTGTACGCACATCGAAGTTACCGTTTGCCATTTCCTCCAAAAGCATAGAGGCATCAGCAATAACATCTCCCAATATGGCAGCCATATTTTTAAATGCTTCTGCAAGGCTTCCCATTTCATCTTTTGATACATAAGTTACGTTGATATCGAAATCACCGCTTACAATCTTGCCGGCTGCTGTTTCCAGTTCAGTAATAGGTTTTACAATTCCTCTTGTCAGGTATGTAGAAAGCAGCAGCGTAATAACCAAAGCAACCCCTGCCATACTTAACTGTGCAATAATAAGTATCTCCTGCATAGATGTGGTGTCTTCATAATCCCGTTTCGCATCGTTTTCAGCCACAGTACTGATTTCTATCAAAGAATTCACAGCCTTCTCCAATACTGGCTGATATTCATCCAGCAATACATTCCTTGCTTCTTCCATATCTGTTTCTGTCAGTTTCAGTACCTTTTCCTGAATCTCTATCGCCTGGGTGATATTAGCTGAAAAATCGTCCAGCAAAGCCTGTTCCCCTTGGAAGTTCTCAAACAGCCAGTTTCCATTCTCCGACATAAGATCCAATTCTTTCTGCAAATCATCTGAGAATTCTTTACATTTTGCCTCATCATCTTCAATCGTCAGATAAGTAAGGTCCTTCGCAATAATCTGCAGCCCGCGGCGCATGCTCATCACCTTATTCGTAATCTGATACCCCACATTATAAAATTGCGTATATTTCTCTTCATTCCGTTTCAATCCCCAAACTGCAACAAACACTGTGCAGCAGAACAACACGATAATCATCATGAATGTTATTAAAAGTTTTTTCCCAATTTTTAGATTTTTCATTTTACCTCGCATCCCTTTCGCCTGAATTTACATTTATCCCCCTTCATGGCTCAATATCAAAGACATTCACAGAAATAAATGCTTATCCATTATCTTTTTTACTTCTCTATACAGCCACATCATGGAAAAGTTACTGGTGCCCTTGTTAAATTGTGGCTGTTTCTAGCTTTTTCTTTCAATTTAACCCTCCTCATCCCATTATTTCGTGCAACTCATCCTTATCTTTCTACTTCTACATATCCCACTACATTAGCTAAAAGCTAAACTATCTCCTATTATAGTCGATTTTTATCGTTCTGTCTACAATATTCGCGCATCCAATTTTCAAATTTATTACCAATTTTGAACAGAATCTGATAATATACATAAATCCCCATCCGTATCTATCCCAAAGCAAAAATATTTTCCGTTGCTTAACTTATGCTCTTCATACCACAGAAATTTATGCCCATTTTTTTCAATGCATATTTCAGGCTCCGGCTTCGTTCCTTCTCTATTATCCTTTATGCCGTATCCTGTAATAGAAACCCCAAGCAGAAAAATAATCACTGCGGCTATCAATTTCCCGGCTTTTCCTTTCACAAAACCACATCCCTTTCAAATTTATCCCATATAATTTAACATAAAACGCCATTCAATGCCGTTTCATGTTAAAACTGGACCATGGTTTTGCTATAATTGGGCAAAACTATCGTGAATAGAGGATTTAAATATATAAAATCAATTTAACAAAAAATCTCTTTCCATTGGCATAAGCTTCCATAATTCCGTTATGTTTTTCCACCATCTTTTGTACATTCTTTAGTCCAAACCCATGTTCTTCCTTGTTCTTTTTTGTTGTCTGGAAACGCAGCCGGCCTTTTGTTCCCCGCCTTGCCTGCAATCCCTCTTTTTCTTCTCCGTTCATAACAAGCAATTCCCGGCAAAAACTATTTTCTATTTCTATCCGCAGCACCCCCTGCCTTGCTCCGATTTTCAAATTGAGCAGCTTTTCTTCTGTTTCTTTTGCCGCCTCTATAGCATTTTCCAATAAATTCGCCAATATAACATTGATATCGAAGGAATGGCCGGTTGCCTCCGGAAGCCTTATCCCCACATTCACCTCCTTCAGTTCGTCTTTAGCCTTTTGCAGCATATAATTCAACACACTATCTATTTCCGTATTTCCAGAAGAAACAATTTCTTTCGGATTGTGTATGAACTCCTCCATACTGTCTATATATTCCTGTATCAATCCATCCTCATTCTTAATCGCCAAAAGCTTCAGTTCATTCATGTGATGTTTCATATCATGCTTTAGCGCCCTTACTTTACTTTCATTCTGTAAAATAATATTCATCTGGTTCGCATAAATCCGCACCTTGTGTTTGAGCATATCATTTTCATATTTCTGGTGAAAGGCATTTTGAAGCATATTGTAGAGATACAGCACTACAAAATTGATAAACAGCAAGCTTATGCTCACTGCCACTATAATCATACGCCCTTCCCTGGAAGATATGATAGTTACAAGAAAGATTACCGTTACCATGCTGCAGATAGGTACAAAAATCAACGGAATACTCTGTACTTCGTCTGCATTCTTCCTGAAATTTACTATTCTCTCCATTAACAATTCACATATCAGGATTAAAAATGCTGTTGTCACCCCTGAAACCATGCATACTTCCCTTTGTTCGGAATGTTCCAGCAAAAAGGACGTGATCACGTCACAGCCCATATGGATCATATAAATAAAGCAGGTTAAAAACAAGACGGTTTTCACGGATTTCGTATAAATTGAAACAATTAGGCTGATGTAAACCACATTTATTAGAATATTCAGCCACACACAATGGAAAATAATACTCATACTTGTATTAACCAGAAAAAAACTTCCGTATAGCAGTACTTCCTTTGCAGATACTTTTTCTTCCATCCCTTCCCCTAAAAAAATTTGTATATATCTGCGGAGCAAATAAATACGAAAAAGATTGCTTAAAGAATAAATCATTACCGCCATTGCTATATCCCTTCCTGCAATATCCTTTCCCTCACATGTTTCCTGTTCGCCTTACTGATATTTAACACCGTTCCATCCGCCATTTCCACCGTCTCATAAGTGTATCGGACAATGTATTCCCTGTTAACCACATAGGATTTATGGATGCTGATAAATTCCGACGGAAGCCCATCCGCCACATCCTTCAGCTTCCCATAAAACTCTTTCCCTCCTTCCATCGTTTCCCCTTGTGCAATAATCCGTATTTTTCTCCCTTCACTAGTAAAATACATAATTTCTCCAAAAGGAACATAAAAATATTCCCGGCCGTTTTGAAATTCAAATTTATCCATACTTTTCACGACTATTTTCATGGCCAGCGATAAAGCAGCATCTATCTGCTCTTGTCCAATAGGCTTTATCAGAAAATCCATAGGCTGGGTTTTGAACAATTGCTGTGCATACGAAGACATGCCCGATATATATATAATCTGCATCTTCCTGTCTTCCAAATGATTCCTGATGTAGTTTCCCACATCTATCCCGCTTAAGCGAAACAATTCGATATCCAGAAATAAAATATCTATATGTCCATCCTGATTCAAATAGTCACAAAGGCTCTCTCCCGTATACCAGATTTTAATCTCCACCGGTATTTCCCTCTTTCGGCTATACTGTAGAACCATTTCCTCCATGGAGGCACATATATGTTTCCCATCATCGCATATCCCTATATGGTACATCTTAGTCCTTTCCTGCAGTTTATGCCAAAAGAGTTGGCCCGGCGGCCAGTTCCCGGCAGGTTACAAAAGGGGCTGTTACCCTGCAACAGCCCCTTCTTATTGTACTTCATATCCTGTATACTTTCCCTGCTATCCATTCATCACATCAATATTTCCCAAAACCATCCCCTAAGGAAATAATCTCTTCATTGCTGACAGATGCCTGGGCAGAAAAACCTGTACCCCTTAAAGAATTTGCGGTTGAGCCATCCCCAAGGTTGTAGCTGGAAAGCAGTTCATGCATTTTGGAAGCCAGATTTGACAATTCTTCGCTGGCTGCCGCACATTCCTGGCTGGTAGCAGAAGTTGTTTGTACCACCTGGGAAACCTGAGCAATTGCCTGGTTAATCTGGGAAACTGCGGTTGCCTGATAGTTAGAAGATTCTGCGATTCCATTAATAATCATCTCGCTTTGCTGTACCACCCCGGTAATCGTTTCCAATGCCTTCGCCGTATCACCCGCCAGCTTGGAACCTGTACTCACTTTATGGATAGAGTCTTCGATCAGTTCTGCAGTTTCAGAAGCCGCCGATGCGCTTTTTGCAGCCAGGCTTCTTACTTCCTCCGCCACAACTGCAAACCCCTTCCCGGCTTCACCTGCCCTGGCTGCCTCCACGGCTGCATTCAGCGCAAGGATATTGGTCTGGAATGCAATATCATCAATTACTTTAATAATCTTGGAAATGCTTTCGGATGACCGGTTGATATCTTCCATAGCTGTCATCATTTCCTGCATCTGATTGTTTCCATATTTTACATCATTGATAGCCTGTGCTACCAATTCCGCTGCAGAATTCGCTTCATCAGCATTCTGTTTCGTCTTTTCTGCTATTTCGTCAATAGAGGCGGTAATCTGCTCAATTGCGCTGGCCTGCTCGGTAGAACCTTGGGCCAGAGACTGGCTGGCCCCCGCCACCTGGGAAGAATTCGTAGTTACCTGGTTTCCCACTTCTTTGATATCGCTGAGAATATGAAAATTGTCTTCCACCAACTGCTTCAAAGAATTGCCCAGCAAATCCTCCGAGGACTTCGGGTTTACTTTTATCGTTAAATTACCCCTGGATACTTCCTCTGCAATCTGTGCCTGATATTTAATATTATCAATCACTGCCCTGTATTCATCCACCAAATCGCCAAATTCATCATTGTTGTACTTTACCATTTCAATGTTCACATGGCCCATCGCAATTTCTTTCGCAGCATTTGAAAGCTGTACTACGGACTTTTCAATAATTTTAATCAGCATCAATGCAATCCAGACAGTAATTATCACGGATACCAATGCAAATGCAAACGAGACAATCGAAGAAATCATCGCATATCTTTCCTGATGTGCCGGATCCGTAATACGTGCTGCCCGTCTCGTTGAGAGATTGCTGATTAACATATTCAGAACTGTAATCACAATAGGAATCATAAAGCCGAGTATTAGCTTCGTTTTCATCTTCATATTCTTCATCATTTTATATCCATCCCTTCCTATTTAACCATTAATTCTCCACCATCAATTCATTTGTCTGTTCTGTCATCTGTTGTTCTTCATCACCCAATAGTCTCTCCGGATCCAGTAACAGTTTGACGGAATCCCCTACTTTTGCAATTCCATATACGTACTTGTTCTGTATCCTGTCCACGCGGCTGATTGTCGGTGGCGGAAGGATATTGTCATCTTTAATTTCAACTGCCTCAGCAATTTTTTCCACAATAAGCCCCACCGTTGTGGCCTTCACATCCACCACGATAATACAGGTTCTGTCATTATACTCGGAAGGTTCTTGCCCAAACCGTTTCTGAACATCTATAACCGGTATGATTTTCCCCCTTAAGTTAATCAATCCCATGATATAGCTTTCCGTCTCGGGTACCGGCGTGATATCCTGAAACCCGACAATCTCGTTGACATACTGAATCTTTATCCCATAATATTCATTTCCGGACTTAAAGGTCATATACATCCCTTTCTGTGCCTCCTGCTCGTCATATCCTCCCGGCACAGCCACGGACCCGCTATTGGGCCTACTTAATTCCTCCATAGAATACTACTCCTTTCTTCACCCTATTCTATAAATCCACTGGGATCAAGAATTAATGCTATGCTGCCATCCCCCAGCTGAGTACAACCCGATAAGCCTCTGATTTTCTTGATATAAGAAGGTATCGGCTTTACAACAATTTCCTGTTTCCCTACCAGTTTATCCACAAGCATACAAATCGTCTTGCCATCTAATTCCAAAACGACCATCATCCCATCTTCCACATTCTGGCAGTAATTTTCCAATTCATACCAATCGCCCAGACGCAGTACCGGGAAGCATTCCCCGCGAAGCATAACAAACTCATCCCCATTGGGTTCATGGATCATCATATCTTCCCTGACACTCACAAATTCCTTTACAAGTCCTGTTTCCACTACGAAAGAAGAATTTCCTGTTTCGATGACAATCCCATCAATAATTGCCAGGGTAAGAGGTATCTTCAAGTTCATGGTGCTGCCTTCACCCGGCGTACTTTCTATTTCCAGCATACCGCCGATAGCCTGCAGGTTCTGGACTACCACATCCATACCCACGCCGCGCCCGGAATATTCCGTTACCTGCTCATTAGTGGAGAATCCCGGCAATGTGATAAACTGGTAAACTTCCTTATCGCTATAAGCAGAATCCGGCTTTCCTTCTTCCAGAATCCCTTGCTGCCTTGCTTTCTTTAAGATTTTCTCCCTATCTAAGCCCTTGCCGTTATCTGTAACGCTAATCCATACTTTCCCGGCTTCGTTCTTTGCGGCTAGAGTAACTTTCCCTTTCTCTCTCTTGCCTGCCGCCTTACGTTCCTCATTGCTTTCGATTCCGTGATCCAAAGCGTTGCGGACAATATGCATCAGAGGATCTGAAATATGCTCAATAATATTCTTATCTACTTCCGTATTTTCCCCAACCATTTCGAATTCGATATCTTTCCCCAATTTACGGGATACATCGAACACAATACGGTTCATCTTCTGGAAAGTATTGGTCAAAGGCACCATTCTCATGGACATAATTACATTCTGCAGGTCCGTAGAAATTTTTGCCATCTGTGTTGCAGCCTTATTAAAGTTGGTCAAGTCAAGGCCAGGTATTTTCAAATCCGGGTTCTGCATCACAACCGATTCGGAAATAACCAATTCCCCGATGAGATCCATCAGCATATCCATCTTGCTTACATTGACGCTGATAAATGTTGCCTTTTCGGCCTTCGGCTTTTCTTTTGCCACCTTCTTCGGTTTCGTCTGCTCTTTTGGCTTTACTACAAAATCACCCGGTGCTATTTTATTCTCTTTCTTTGCTTCCAAAGCGTGCTCCGCTTTCGCTTCGATTTCTTCCACGCTGGCATTCAAATCAATTCCGGCTTCCTCTTCCCCGAAATTAAAGCCCTTTAGGAATTCCTCTGCCTTGCATTCAATCACATCCACTTTCTCAATATCATATCCGATACCGATAATTTCCCTGACCTCTTCTTCTGAAGCCTGTGCCTGCAGCAAAATACGGAAGCCCTTTTCTATAATAGTCTCCGCACTGCTTTCGTCCGTGAGAATATCCTCGGGCGAATATAAAATGTCTTCTGCAATTTCCTTCAATGCATATACTACTTTATATGCATGGACATTGGACATCTCTGTTTCCTGGAAAAAATGAACCGTGATTTTATAAAACCGGCTGTCCGCATTGGCTACAGGCGCAATATAAAATTGCTTTGCTTCTTCATGCACATTCTCCGGTATATCCTTTGCGGTGCTTTCCCCGCCGTTCTTGATTTTATCCAAAAACTGATCCAAATCCGCAACAATCTCGCTGGGGTCGCCGTCCGAGCTTTGCCCGTCCTTGATTTTCGCCATTTCCCCGCTGATAAAGTCCTCTACTTCCAGGACATGCTCCACCAGTTCCAGATGAGGCACATTATCCGGATGGGACTCTCTCAAAAAGTAAAATACATCTTCTAGCTTATGGGCGATCGCTGTTATATTATCAAACATCATAATGCCTGATGAACCTTTGATAGTATGCATCGTCCGGAATATTTCGTTAATACTATCTTCATCAAAACATTCCGCATCCTTCTGCTCCAGCACCATCTCCTGTAGTTGCTCAAGCAACTGTTCATTCTCAAACAAATACATGTCCAACATGCCGTCCGTGTTAAATTCGTCAGCCATATGTTTCTCCTTCCTCATTCATCTTTACTTTTATTTTAAACCAGTCCCAGCTTTATTAATGCCTTCTCAAACCTCTCCTGGTTAATAGGTTTACCGGAATATACCGAACAGCCCAGTTCAAAAGCCATTTTTACATTCCTTTCATCATTCAGGGCCGTTGTCATAATTACCTTTACAGCCTTTTCTTCCGGGATGTTCATTTTCTTTTCCACATCCCTGATTTCTTTTAATGCCTGATACCCATCCATAACAGGCATCATAATATCCAAACATACCAAATCGTAGGGTTCCCCGTCCTCAAAAGCGAGCGCGAATGCCTCCACGGCTTCCAACCCATCTACGGCTACATCGCATTCCCCATATTTGGACAAAAAGTTTAACATAAACTTACGGGTTACAAAATCGTCTTCCGCTAATAGAATCTTCATGCCATCTCTCCTCTACATTATACTTAAAAGCGAATACGCTTTTTTTGCAATATCATCCAGCCTTACCTGATGTTTTACCGCGCCGATGTCATAAGCTACCTTCGGCATCCCGTAAACCACACAGGTGGATTCGTCCTGCCCTATGGTTTCTGCCCCGGCTTTCCTCATAGCCAACAGCCCTTTCGCACCGTCGCCCCCCATCCCTGTCAGGATAATCCCAAGGGCACGGGAGCCCGCCGTATTTGCCACTGAATAAAACAATTCGTCCACCGAAGGGCAATGTCCATTTACCTTAGGCCCTGGCCTGCATTCCACCTGATAAACTCCATTGACCTTCACTAACCGCATATGCCTGTCGCCTCCAGGGGCGATCAACACCTGTCCCCGCATCACCCGGTCTCCGGTACATGCTTCCTTCACCCTTACGCGGCATTGGTTATCCAATCTCTTAGCATACATCTCCGTAAATCCTGGCGGCATATGCTGCACAATAACTACTCCTGGAATGTCCGGCCCAAAATTTTTTACCACCGAAAAAATCGCTTCCGTTCCCCCTGTAGACGCGCCGATTGCCACAATAAGCCCATTGTCCTTCAACGGCGCGGCGTGCTGCTGGGTCTGCATTAACCTTGGTTTTCTCACATTGCCCATTTGTGCAGCGGCGGCAATCTTGACTTTCACATTCAATTCGTTATGAATAAAATCCTCTATCTGCTGCCTGCTGGCATTTACAGGCTTTGCCACAAAATCCACCGCTCCGGCATTCAGTGCCTCGAACACCTTATCGCTGAGTGCACTGATAACCACTACCGGGATAGGATATTGCGGCATCAGCTTTCTCAAAAATTCAATACCGCTCATCCTTGGAAGTTCTACATCCAATGTCATAACATCCGGACGATATTTCAGTATCGCATCCCTCGCTTCGAAAGGGTCTTTTGCCACCGCCACCACCTGAATTTCCGCATCCTTATTCAGGTTTTGTACTAAAATCTCTCTAAAGACCATGGAGTCTTCCACTACCAAAACTTTAATTTGACGCATACAATCATTTCCTTCCTATTTTCTAAAAATTGAAGGGCGGATTAGCTGAAATGCAGTACTGCCCCTGTCCAACGTCTCCGTTGTTCCAATAAACAGATAACCTCCAGGTTCCAGGCAATTATAAACCTTTTGCACCAATTCCCGTTTTGTCGGAGCATCGAAATATATCATCACATTACGTAAAAATACAACATGCATCTTTTTCCTGAAAGGAAATGGTTCCATCAAATTAAACTGGCGGAAAATCACTTCTTTTTTTATATCATCTATTACTGCATACTGGTCACCCGCCGGAAGCTTTTTTAGATATTGCTTCTTCCATTTCTCCGGCAGTGACGCTATGCTGTCGCTTCTATATATTCCTGTAATCGCTTTTTGCAGGACCTTTGTGGAAATATCAGTAGCCAGTACCTTCGTATCCCATGACTTGTGATCTGGTCCGAAGAATTCCCTTAACATCATTGCAATCATATATGGTTCTTCCCCTGTGGAAGATGCCCCGCACCAAATACGCAAATCTTTACGCGCCCTTTCCTTATCCCTCAAATAAGGAAGCACCGTATCCCTAAAAAATTCGAAATGCTCAAATTCCCGCATAAAAAAAGTATGATTGGTAGTTAAATGATCCACTAAAGCCTTTTCCAGCTTTCCAGAGGAGTCCTTTTGCAGCGCATCCATATATGCGCTGAAATCTTTCCATCCTTCCCGCTTGATGTAATTTTCCAGCCTACCATTCATTATAATCTTTTTTTGGCCCATATCAATACCATATCGGCCTTTTAAATAATTTGCAATACGTAAAAATTCTTCATCTGATATCAAGACCCTCAACCTCCCGAAGCCGCCGTCTTTTTTCATTCCCTTTCCCAGCAGCCAATATATTATATTTTATAACGCTAGCTTCTCCCTTTCAGCAAAGCTGGCGGTATATTTTACAATAAATCCGGAAAATATCCGGATCATATTTTTTTCCGGAATCCTTCCCCATAACAGCCAGTGCCTCATCCATACTAAGAGGCGGACGGTAAGGGCGTTTTTCCGTCAGGGCACAGTAAACGATGACCAGAGAAGCAATCCGGGCTGCAATCGGGATATCCTCTCCGCTGATCCCTTCCGGATAGCCGCTTCCATTCCAGTTTTCATGATGGCATCCTGCAATGTCGATAGCCATCTTCATAAAACCATTATAATCCTTATCGGTATAAATATCACGTAAAAGTTTTGCCCCCATTATAGGATGGCGCCTTGCTACTGCCGCCTCCTCTTCTGTCAAATCCGACATTTTCTGAAGAATTTCCCTTGGGATAGCTATATTTCCTATATCACACAATGGTGCCGCAATTTCTATCGTCTCCACAAAACTATCGGAAATCCTGTCTTCAAACAAAGGGGAAAATTGAAGGCTTTGCGCTAAAATACGGCAGTTCTCGCCTACCCTTTTCGTATATTTCTCATCAAAATATGCATTTTCTGCCGCTGCATCGGCCAAAGCATACAGCACATTTTTCTTTCCTTGTTCAATCTGCGACAACTGGGCATTTACCGACGCCTGCAGACATCTGTTCATCTCCCTCAGTTTCCGGTTGCTTTCATATAAATGCAAGTGTACGCCGACCCTTGCCTTTACCACTTCCGGAATAAAAGGTTTCGTAATGTAATCTCCCCCTCCTAAAGCAAATCCCTTGACGATATCCGCGGTTTCAGCATTCGCCGAAATAAACACAACAGGGATATCCCTTGTTTCTGCATTGCTTTTCAAGATCCTGCATAATTCATACCCATCCATTCCCGGCATCGATATATCCGACAACACCAGATGGGGAATGCATTCCTGTATCAGCCCCAGCGCCTGTTCCCCGGTTTCCGCCAAAATGGGCTGATACCCCATATCTTTTATAATCTGCTCCAGAATTACCCGGTTGGTTTCCATATCATCTACAATTAATATACGAATGGCACTCATATCTGTCCTTTCCCCATACCGGTTTTCATGTAACGGTTCGGACACCCTCACTGTTACGTTTCCTTTTCCAGCCAAATAAGCTCTTTCAGCATTTTGAAAGCAGCTGCCGTTTTTTCGTAATTCTCTTTCTGAACTGACATTTTCAGCCGGAGAGCCGCACTTTTCACTTCCCTTGGCGCATCATTTGTCAACTGTCTTACCGTCTCCGCAAACATTTCCGCTTTTTCCCAATTATCCATTTCCACACTGAGAATGAATTTGGATAAGATTTTCTTCAATGCTTCTTTATTTGCGTCGGTTCCGTACTGCCGGGAATCATCTTCCCTTTCCTCCGGGTCTCTTCCTGCCAAACCTGCCCTTTCCGGTTCAAATACCGGCGTCTGCGCTGCCCCATTCCAGCCTTCCTCCGGAATGCTTTCTCCTTCCGGAATGGTCACCCAGACGGAAAATGAAAAACTGGAGCCTTTGCCCTTTTCGCTTTCCACCGAGATATTGCCGCCCATCAGTTCTACCAGCTGTCTGCAAATGTTCAGCCCAAGCCCGGTCCCCCCGTAAGTTCTCGAAATAGAGGCATCTACCTGGGAAAAACTTTGAAATAGTTTATCCTCATCCTTTTTGTCAATGCCTATCCCTGTATCCGATACGATAAAAAACAGTTCTATTCTATCGTTTATCTGCGCAGTCTTAATTACCTCCATGCATATCTTCCCTGTCGCTGTAAATTTCAATGCATTGGATAACAGATTATTCAATATCTGCCCAATACGCAGTTCATCCGCTATTACATATTCCGGGATATTGCCTGACAGTGAAACTACAAAATCAAGCCCTTTCTCCGTAATCTTTCTTTCATGGCTTTCTTTTATGAAATCCATCATACTTCTAAAGCGGAACCTTTGCGGGTCAAGGGTAAATTTACCCGCCTCCAGCTTAGAGAAATCTAAAATATTGTTAATCAGCATGCCCATATTCTCACAGCACCGTTCCATCAGAAGAAGCTTTTTGCGTTTACCTTCATCCGCTTCCTCCTCTAACAGTTCCTTGACATTTCCAAGTATACCGTTCACCGGTGTCCGCAATTCATGAGTCACATTGGCAACGAACTCTGTCTTCACCTTCATCGCCAGCTTCGCCTCATTCCTTACCTGGGCAATCTCTTTATTCAAAAACTCTTTTTCCAATATATCATTGGCCATACATATATACCGCCCGTCCTCCCCCTGCACTAATTTACCCTCTGCGGGAAAGCAGGTCTGGTTTTTCCTGTATGCGGTAATGTTTATTATACCAGTGTCAAATCTATGTCCTATGATAAAGCCGTCCTCTGACCATTCAAAAGCAGCCGGAAAGATATCCCCGATATGTACCTGAAATATTTCTTCCCCATATCCTAACTTTTCCTTTGCTGCGGCATTGGCATAAAATATCTCCCCCTTTTTATCAAAAAAGAGAACCATTTCCAACGCCTGCCCGGCAAGAGAAGAAAAAAGCATATTGAAAACCCCTCCTATGCATGCGAAGCTCTAATAACCTCTGTGATATTAAAGAAATCCTCTTTGGCCAACTCCAGGCATTCCAGGATATCCGGTGAAAATTTCCCGCATTCCCCATCCATAATCATGTTAAAAGCCACTTCGTTGGCATACGCATTTTTATATACCCTATTGCTCACCAATGCATCGTAGACATCCGCAACGGCCACCACTTGTGCACTAATGGGGATTTCTTCCCCTTCCAGTCTGTCCGGATACCCTTTTCCATCCCATCTTTCATGGTGATAGCGGCAAATATCATAGCAATAATTAAAAAATTCATCATTATCTTCATTATGACGGAAACTTTTTAATATTTCACACCCTATCGTTGTGTGCTCTTTCATTATCCCAAACTCTTCTTCCGTCAAACGGCCCGGTTTTAACAAGATGGCATCCGAAATACCTATTTTGCCAATATCGTGCAATGCAGATGCCCTGGCAATCTCATCCACCCGTTCCGGCGTCAGCCCATACTTCGGGAAATTTTTCACCAGATACTTTAACAGTATCCTGGTAAAATATTTGATCCTCTTAATATGGTCTCCAGTCTCCAGATTCCTGAACTCAACCACCGTACTAAGGGCATCTATCATAAACTCGTTGTTTTCCCTGTTCTTCTTTTCCTGGGCCCGTATCTTTTCTTCCTGCTCTTTCAGCTTCTGCTCCATATTTAATTTATTCTGGTAAAGCTCTATAATATTACTGCTTCTGCGCATCACAATATGGGGATAAAACGGTTTATGCATTACATCCGCAACCCCATAATCATAGGCTTTCCCTTCGCTGGAAGCAACTGATTCCCCTGTGATCAAAATAACCGGGATCTTATTGATCAGTTCATGTTCCTTCATATACTCCAATACATCGAACCCATCCATTACCGGCATAACCACATCCAGACAAACCAATACTATATTCTGGTTTGCTTCCAGATGCTGAACAGCCTCTCCACCATTGGAAGCCTCAATTATCTCGTAATCATCACAAAATATCTCCGCAAGTATCGCTCTGTTTACCTCTTCGTCATCTACAATCAATATCTGCTGCCTGCCCATAACTCTCCCTCTTTTCAATATAATAAGTGACGCTACTCACTAACATAATAAGCCTACCATTTTTCAACATAAATGTCAAAGATTTTTGCACGTATTGCGCCTTCCAATTAAAAATGATACAATTAAGCAGCAAAATTGGCCTTCAGCCGCCCTATGTTTCGAAAAAAGCACCAGATTTATTAGAAAATTTTAACATAAAAGGAATATTTATGATTCATTTTTTTGATTTTTTTTCCTCTAAAAACTCCACATTCCATTCTCTGCCTCCCGAAATTTCAGAAGAAAGGCGGCCCTGGAGGAATTTTTTACTAACCTTGTTTCTCCTTATCCTCGCCACTGCCCTTTCTTTTCTATATTTCAATATATCACAAAACTCTGCCAATGTGGCTCTTTTGTACATTCTCGCTTTAGTTTTAATTGCCCGGGGCACAGACGGCTATTTCTGGGGGATATTTGCTTCGTTAATCGGTGTCGTCTGTGTAAACTTTCTTTTTACCTACCCATATATGGCGCTTAATTTCACGCTGGCCGGTTATCCTGTCACCTTCCTGGGCATGCTGGCTATTTCTTTTATCACCAGCGCATCCACCACCTATACGAAGCGCCAAATTCAAATGCTTGCCGAGAGGGAACGGCTTTTGGTGGAAGCGGAAAAGGAAAAAATGCGGGCCAATCTCCTCCGCGCCATCTCCCATGATTTGCGCACTCCTTTAACAAGCATCATCGGCTCCGGCAGTTCTTATCTGGAAAACGGTGCTTTTCTCAATGAAGGTCAGAAAAAAGAACTGGTCCGGCAAATTTATGAAGATTCCAACTGGCTTTTGAATATGGTGGAAAACCTGTTGTCCGTAACAAGGATTCAAGATGGGGCCAGCAATGTGAACAAATCCTATGAATCGGTAGAAGAAGTGGTGGCAGAAGCGGTCCTCCGGTTAAAAAAACGTCTCCCGGATGCGCGCATCAAAGTTCAAGTGCCGGAGGAACTGATTATGCTTCCCATGGATGCTATCCTTATCGAACAGGTACTCATTAACCTGCTGGAAAATGCCGTGCTGCATTCCAAAAGCCAGCTGCCCATCTCCTGTTTTGTGGTAAGGGAAAATGATTTTGTCATCTTCCATGTGCGGGATTACGGCATCGGCATTGCGCAAGAGCGTCTTCAGACTATTTTCGACGGAACGCCTTATACCGGCAATACCTCAGCTGATAGTTCCAGGGGTATGGGCATCGGGCTTTCCATCTGCAAAACAATTATCACAGCCCATAAAGGACAGATTGGCGTCTCCCCCTGTAAACAGGGCACAGATTTTTATTTTTCCCTGCCGGATGATACAGGGCATGGGGAAGAATCTAATGCGAAAGATATAAAGTTTCATTAAGGCTGCTAAAGACGTGCCGCAGGTGAAACTAAACCATTTCTCAAAAATTGTATAAAACACACGGAAAAGAAAGGCATGGCCGCCATATGAATACCAAAATATATATCGTGTTAATAGAAGATGAAAAGAATATCTGTAATTTTATATCCACTACGCTTACCGCCCAGGGATATAAAGTTTCTACCGCCCCTAATGCTAAAGTGGGTATTTCCCTTATTACCTCCGGATGCCCTGACCTCATCCTTCTGGATTTGGGGCTTCCCGATATGGATGGCATCAATGTTATCAGGGAAATCCGTACCTGGGCCAGCATCCCTATCATTGTCATATCGGCACGCACGCAGGAGAAGGAAAAGGTTCTTGCCCTGGATACCGGGGCGGATGACTATATTACCAAACCATTTGGGCCTTCCGAACTCATGGCACGTATACGCACTGCCCTGCGGCACAGCAACAGCCTCCATACGGATTCTCTTCTGACCCAAAGGCCTTATCGGGCGGGGGATTTGGTGATAGATTTTGAAAAAAGGCTGGTTACCCTGGAGGGGGCTCCCGTACATCTGACGCAGATAGAATTTAAAATTGTTTCCCTGTTAGCGCAGAATTCAGGGAAGGTAATTACCTATGATTCTATTATTTCTAAGGTTTGGGGGCCTTACGCGGACGACAATAACCGGATTTTGCGGGTTAATATGGCGAATATCAGACGGAAGCTGGAGAAGAACCCGGCGGAACCGCATTACATTTTTACGGAGATTGGGATTGGGTATCGGATGGCGGAGGAAGGATGATATGGGGGAGGGGCTTAAAGGGCTGCCCCTCCCTCACTTAGGTTAGCGTATCTCCACTACTTCATAGCCGGCGTCTGTTATGGTCTGGGTCAGGAGTTGGTTGGAAATTTCCTGATCCAGGGTGATTTCGGCGCTCTTTTGTTCCAGGCTCATGGTTACGGCGGTTATGCCTTCCAGGGCTTCCAGGGCTTTTTGTACTCTGGCTGTGCAGTGTCCGCAGGACATTCCTTCGATAATTATTGTTTTGGTCATTTTGATTTCCTCCTTGGATATATTTTGGGAAGCATTTTTATTATCTGCTTCTTTGGCTGCTTCTTTCACTGTTTCCTTGGCTGCTTTTTGCGTTTCTTTGAAATTACGAAGCCGCAGGGCATTGGCAACTACGCAGACGCTGCTTAGGCTCATGGCGGCAGCGCCGAACATGGGATTGAGCTTTAAGCCGAACATTGGGTATAAAATCCCGGCGGCCAGGGGGATGCCGATGCTGTTATAAAAGAAAGCCCAAAAGAGGTTTTCTTTGATGTTGCGGATGACCGCTTTGCTTAAGCGGATGGCAGTGACCGCATCCCGCAAGTCGCTTTTCATCAGAATGATGTCCGCACTTTCCATGGCCACATCGGTGCCCGCACCGATGGCGATACCTACATCTGCACTGGCCAGGGCGGGGGCATCGTTTATTCCATCGCCTATCATGGCCACTTTTCTTCCCTGTTCTTTTAGTGCCCTGATTTTTTCTTCTTTTTCTCCCGGCAGTACTTCGGCAATGACTTCTTGAATGCCCAGGTTTTTCCTGACGGCTTCCGCCGTTTTCCGGTTATCGCCAGTGATCATAATGGTTTGAATATTCATTTGCATCAGCTGGCGGATGGCTTCTGCCGAAGACTCCTTTATGGTGTCCGCCACTGCTATGATGGCGGTCAACCGGTGGCTGCCATTTTCTTCTTTGCCGAATAGCAGCGGTGTTTTGCCTTCCTCGGCCAATTGTTCCGCTTTTTGTTCCTGCTTTGGCGTGAGAGCGACAGATTTTTCCTCTAAAAATTTCCGGTTTCCTGCAAAATATTGGATGCCGTCTATTTTTCCCTGAATACCTTTACCGAATACAGCCTGGAATTCCGTCACTTCCGGCAGGGCGAGCCCTAATTCCTTAGCATATCCTACCACGGCTTCGGACAGTGGGTGTTCGCTTGGTTTTTCCAAGGCTGCGGCGAAAGCCACCGCTTCCTGCCTGTTCCCGCTATAGTCAATCACATCAGTAACTTTCGGTTTTCCTTCCGTTACTGTTCCTGTTTTATCCAGCACTACGGTATCTACGTTTCTGGCTTCCTGCAAGGCTTCCCCTGATTTGATCAGCACGCCGTATTTGGCGCCTACCCCTGTTCCCACCATGATTGCTACCGGAGTCGCCAATCCCAGGGCACATGGGCAGGAAATCACCAGCACTGCAATCCCTACCGACATGGCGAATTCAAATCCTGCGCCGGCAATCAGCCATATGATTGCTGCCAGAAGGGCGATTCCTATCACTATCGGAACGAAAACCCCAGCAATTTTATCCGCCAGCCTGGCAATGGGCGCTTTGGAGGCTCCGGCTTCTTCCACCAAGCGGATGATTTGGGATAAGGTAGTGTCTTCCCCTACCTTTTCGGCACGGCATTTGAGCGCACCGGCTTTATTTACCGTGGCGGATACCACTTTATCCCCGGCACTTTTCTCCACCGGGATGCTCTCCCCTGTAATTGCCGATTCATCTACACTGGAATTCCCCTCTAACACAAGTCCGTCCACAGGTACAAGGCTGCCTGGCTTTACAAGGAATACATCCCCTTCCTTTACATCCTCCGTGGGAATCTGTTCTTCGCTGCCATCTTCCTTAAGTATGATAGCCGTCTTAGGGGATAAATCCATTAGTTTGGTAATGGCAGCGCTGGTTTTTCCTTTGGACTTGGTTTCCAGGTATTTCCCTACTGTAATTAAAGTCAGGATAGTACCCGCAGATTCAAAATAAATGTCCATGGAATACTGCTCCACCAGCGCCATATCGCCATGCCCCAGCCCATAGCCAATCCTGAAAATCGCGAAGCATCCATATATCACCGCCGCCGATGCCCCAATAGCAATCAGGCTGTCCATGTTAGGGCTGCCTCGGAACAATGTCCTGAATCCCACCTTAAAATATTTCTGATTCACATATAAAATGGGGAGCAGGAGCAAAAACTGGGAAAACCCAAAAGCCAGGGCATTTTCATTCCCATGAAAAGCGGCTTTGACAAAAGCCGGAACAGGCAGGCCAAACCATTCATAAAACATATGATGCATGGAAATATACATCAAAGGAACTAAAAATCCAATGGAAATGGCCAACCGCCACTTCATTGCCCGCTCCGCTTCCTGTGCACTTTTTTTCAGCGTATCCTCTTTGGAGGCGATGCCCTGCTGGCCGTCTTTTTTCCCGCTTTCTTTTTTGCTCGCCCCATATCCGGCCTTTTCCACTGCTGTAATAATTTCCTGTACCGATGCTGTTCCTTCCACTCCCATGGAGTTGGTAAGCAGGCTCACCGAACAGGAGGTAACGCCCGGCACTTTGGATACCGCCTTCTCCACATGGGCACTGCAGGCCGCACAGCTCATACCTGTTACCGTATATTGTTCCATATTTCTCTCCATTTCTGCGCGGCTTTTTATCTTAGATTTATTAAGATTGCTCAGCTTTTCTGCATTATGCATATCTAGTTTGCGGATGCCGCACTGACACAAACTTGGGATTGAAAATTCTCAATTTTCAATCTTTAAACTATGCTCCTTTCCATCGCTTCCCCTATTTCATAACTTTTTGCAAAGTTTCTACCAGTTCGTCTATCGTTTCTTCTTTCCCTTCCTTTATATCATTTACCACACAGCTTCGGATATGGTTGGCAAGAAGCACTTTATTAAAACTGTTCAGCGCGGCATTGACCGCCGCTACCTGAATGAGGATATCGGTGCAGTACCTATCCTCCTCCACCATCCCCTTGATGCCCCGTATCTGCCCTTCTATGCGGTTTAGCCGGTGTATCAGATCTTTATATTCCTTTTCCTGACGTTCCTTTTTTTTCACGCTATGGCAGCCGCTTTTTCCTTCCTGTGGATTCTTTTCCATCCTGATGACCACATCCTTTCCCCAATTCGCAGGCATATTTTACCCGAACCAACACTGCTGTATTCCGACAAATAGTAAATTTCTTCCTTTCATCACCGCCATTATATACCCTATGGGGGTATATGTCAAGTGCAATCTTCCCTTCTTTATTTGTCATTGGTAACAGTTCAGCCTTCGGCTTCCCT
>BLLT01000055.1 GCA_011958945.1 Lachnospiraceae bacterium
TTGGAATTGGCCGCTGGGCCAATTCTTTTTTATTCCTGAAAGCCTACATCTAAGCCTTCAGGAAGTATTGGAGTACATCTTCCCATTTCAGCTTACCGCCAAACAAATCCAATGCGCTGCCGATGGTTATATTTACTTTATCATTTCCCAGCTTTTTTAGTTTTTCCAAATCTGATAAGTCATGGACGCCTCCCGCATAGGTGATGGGTATTTTTCCCCAGTTCCCTAACAGGCTGACTACCCGCTCTTCTATTCCGTTTGCCTTTCCTTCCACATCTACTGCATGCACCAGGAATTCATCGCAATAGCCGGAAAGATCCTCCAAAAGATTTTCTGACAGTTCTGTATGGGTATAGTTCTGCCATCTATCGGTTACAATATAGTAAACGCCATCTTTGCGGCGGCAGCTTAAGTCCAACACCAACTTATCTTTTCCGACACATTTTACTAATTTTTCCAGATTCCCATATTCTATCCGCCCATTGCGGAAGACGTAAGAGGTTACTATTACATGGCTGGCCCCGGCTTCCAGATAGTCTTTTGCATTTCCATCATGGATTCCGCCCCCTATTTGCAGGCCGCCGGGATACGCCCGCAAGGCAGATATGGCTTGTGCCCTTGTTTTTTCATAATATTCGCTGCCTTTAGCGTTTAATAGAATAACGTGTCCGCCTTTCAGGTTGTTTTTTTTATAAAATTCTGCATAAAAAGCAGCATCTTGTCCGGACACAAAATTTTCCGAGGCGGTATCTGCCCCGTCTTTTAAGCTTCCGCCTACGATTTGCTTTACTTTTCCATTATGAATGTCAATACATGGCCTAAATTCCATTTTTACCCCATTTCTGTTTATAGTATATATTCTATATATATTTTTTCGCAAATTGTTGCAACGTATATTTTTTTATTTCATGCACATAATATTTCTACAGCATTTTAGAATGTTGTGCTCACAATACCAAGCATAGACCCCTACGGCATTGGTAAAAAGCTTATATACATGAAAAATGGCTGTTTTACTCATTGCCCGCGGAAATGAAAATCCATGAAAACATTATGAAAACGGAGGGATTATTATGAAAAACAGTAAAAAATTGATATCCGTCTCCCTTATCGTGCTTATGCTGGGTCTTGTCACCGCATGCGGTAACAGGAATTCCAACAATGCCAATAATGGTAACGGAACCGAAAACGGTACCGGCAATGCCGCTGATACCAACGGCAATACTACTAACGATACCGACAACGATGCTTCCAATGGAAGCAACACAAACAATGACACCACAGGCAATGGCAGCGATGACACCAACAGCGATGCCATAACAGACGGCGGCGCCAATGGTACAGGCAGCAACACTGCCACCGGCGGCAATACTAACGGTACTGCAGCAGGGGATGCCAATACCGGAACAAACACATCCGATGACATGAATGGCAACGTAAACGATGTTACCAACGGAACCGATGACAATACCAACACAGGCTCCGCCTTGGAAGATGCCGGAAATACGGTGGGCGATGTAGTTGACGATATCGCCGATGGCGTATCCGATGTAACCGATGACGTTGTAGGAAATAACAAGAAATAACCCGCAGCGTTACTGCATTATATAGGACAGGGGGCTGGAAAAGCAAAATCAGTTCAACCCCATTTTTTCACAGCCCCCTGTTTTTTCACATAACGCAGCATTTTCCAATCCCTGCCTGCAAATGCCTTTTTCTATGAACATACATTTTTAACTGCTGCTATCTTTCAATAATCGTTCCATCCCTGTAAGCCTGCAGCAGAACCTCCAGCTGATGAATCGTCTCCTTGATTTCCGCACCCCCATCCGTATCTGCCACGCTGATTCTGGAATTGCTTGTTTCCAAAATGACAGAGTCCGAAAAAATATCCGTTTCGTGCAGGATAGCGGATTCCACAGACTCGAAAGGTTCATGGGCTACCAGACGCATCCCGTGGGAATTAGCCACTAATGTATAACCTGCAATCCCTGTTTTCCCTTGATATGCCTTAGAAAAACCGCCGTCTATAATCAGCAGTTTACCACCACATTTAATCGGGGATTCCCCCTTCTTTAGTTCTACCGGCACATGGCCGTTTACAATATGGGAATGTTTGCTGTCCAGGCCAAACTCCGATAAAATTTTGTTTATAATGTCTTCGTTATCAAGCAGCTTATAGTAGCTGTTTTTCGTTTCCGTATGTGTTTCTTTTTCTTCTATGAAATACCGCTCAAAGGTTGCCATTTTGTCTTTTCCAAATACCGGGGAATTAGGCCCTTCCCAGATATACCAAATCATATCCTGCCCTCTTTGCATTTCCGCCGGATTATGTTTGGAATAATAGCCTTTTCTGGCATATTGATCCAAAATATCATACAAAGCCTTCCCGCTGTACCGTTCCCTGTCTATGGTCAGCGCATTGAAATTGCCGTCTTCATCCATGGGCATGCACCCATGGTACAGTAGGTTAGAATTGTATACTTTATACAGCCCGCCATGGGAAAATAAAAACCGAACATGTTTTTGCAGCTTATCGCATTTTAAAAACGCCTGGCGCAGCCGTTCCATTACCTGTTCTTCCTCCGGGCTTAAGGCATAAGGGTCCTCCGGATTCACCGTAGGGAATTCTATATCTTTCATGGAATAGGTTTTCCCGTCTATTGTTATCGACTTTTTCTCATAATCTATTTTATCCAAAAGCAGCCTGTCTTCCATATGGAATTCCGGACGGCGCATAATCAAGGCCCCCTCCAGCTTAAACTGCATCATCGCTATGGCCTTATGCATTTTCATGTCCAGGCTCAAATCCTTCGTATTATAATCCTTATTGTATTTAATAGGAAAATTATCACAGTTCACATCCGCATAAGTTTCCATAGCAAATGTCGCAAGAGGAATCAGATTAATGCCGTACCCCTCTTCCAAGGTATCCAAATTGCCATAGCGCGCCGACAACCGTATCACATTGGCAATGCACGCTAAATGCCCTGCCGCAGCCCCCATCCAGACGATATCATGGTTTCCCCACTGAATATCTACCGAATGGTAATTGCTCAATGTATCCATGATAATATGTGGGCCCGGCCCTCTGTCAAATATATCGCCCACGATATGCAGATGGTCGATTACCATACGCTGAATCATATAGCTCAATGCCACGATAAACTCCTGTGCCCTGTCAATCCGTATGATCGTATGGATAATCTCATTATAATAAGCTTCCTTATCCTGGATTTCTTCTTTTTCCGTAATCAATTCCTCTATAACATAGGCAAAATCGGCCGGAAGGGCTTTCCTTACTTTAGAGCGGGTGTACTTGGATGCCACCCGCTTTGTAATCTGCACCAGTCTATGCAGCGTAATTTTATACCAGTCCTCAATATTGTCTTCTTCCTTTAAGATAATTTCCAGCTTTTCCTTTGGATAGTAAATCAAAGTAGCAAGGCATTTTTTGTCCTTACTGCTCAGCGTATTTCCGAACTCTTCATCAATCTTTCTTTTTACCGCGCCTGAACCATTCTTCAATACATGATTGAACTGTTCATACTCGCCATGGATATCCGTCAGAAAATGCTCTGTTCCTTTTGGCAGGCTGAGAATTGCCTGCAAATTAATGATTTCCGTGGATGCCGATGCTATCGTTGGATACTGGTGCGACAGACTACGCAAATATTTTAATTCTAAATCCTCCATGCCTATTTCTCCTTCCCTGCTGGAAATTACAGCCGTTCACACGCTACCACGTGTGTTGGCCTTTGGCTCATTTAGCACATCAGCCGATTACATCGCTCATATCATATCTTCCTGCCGGTTTCCCCGCCAGGAATTTGGCCGCCTGAATCGCCCCTTTTCCAAATACCGCTTTGGAATAAGCGGTATGGGAAAAAGTAATCACTTCGTCCGCCCCTGCAAAAATAACATCGTGCTCCCCTACAATCGTACCTCCCCTAACTGCCGAAAGCCCGATTTCCTTCGCCGGGCGCTGTATCCTCCGCCCGCTCCTGTCATATATGTATTCATACGTATTTGCCAGTTCTTCATTGATGGAATCCGCCAGGGCAAGTGCGGTTCCGCTGGGTGCATCCACCTTCTTATTATGGTGCTTTTCTACTATCTCAATATCGAACCCTGCCGGCGCCAGTACCCCAGCCGCTTCCTTTAAAAGTTTCAAAAACATATTGATGCCCAAAGACATATTGGCCGATTTTAAAATAGCAGTTTCTTTGCTGGCTTCTTCCACTTTCCCAAGCTGCTCTTCCGACAGCCCGGTAGTGCACAAAACGCAGGGCATTTTCTTTTCCATGCAGTAATCCAAGAGTCCGTCCACTGCCGGCGCACTGCTGAAATCAATCACCGCATCCGCCTCTATATCACACAATTCAATACTCTTAAACACCGGGTATGTATTCCTGCCATCATCGAAGGCATCCACCCCTGCCACGATTTCTATTTCCTCATCCGCCGCAATCAGGCCGGAAATCGTCTGTCCCATCTTTCCGTTGCAGCCGTGCATAATTACTTTTGTCATTTCAAACCTCATTTCGTGCTCTCGACTCGTTTTTTAACACCCGTATCCAATTTATGAAATAATCCCAAAATCCCTCATGGCTTTTTCCAGCCTGGGCACATTGGCTTCATCCATTTCCGTCAAAGGCATCCTCAGCATACCCACTTCCATGCCCATTAAATCCAACGCCTTCTTCACAGGAATAGGATTTACTTCGCAAAACAGCGCGTCACAAAGTTCCGCTGCTTTTGTCTGAAGCTTGCAGCTCCCTTCCACGTCCCCATTGAAAAACTTCTCGCAGATTTCATGCGTCTGTCTGGGCGCCACATTGGACAAAACGGAAATAACCCCTTTTCCGCCCATAGCCAGCAGCGGAACAATCTGGTCATCATTGCCGGAATACAAATCCACTTTTCCATCCGCCAGTGCCATCAGCCTTACCACTTGGGAAATATTACCGCTGGCTTCTTTTACCCCCACAATATTTTCTACCTCGGTGCAAAGTTTCACTACTGTTTCCGGCAGAATATTGCAGCCGGTACGGCTTGGAACGTTATATAGTATCACCGGTATCTTAATGGAGTCGGCAATTGCTTTGTAGTGCTGGTACAGCCCTTTTTGCGTTGCTTTATTATAATAGGGCGAAACTAAGAGCACCGCATCCGCCCCATATTTTTCCGCTTCCGTGGAAAGATAGATTGCCGTTTCCGTGCAATTAGAGCCCGTTCCCGCCACAACGGGAATCCTCCCGGCAACTTTCTCCACACAGTACTTGATTACATCCAAATGTTCCTCATGAGTCAACGTGGATGACTCCCCTGTTGTTCCACACACGATAATGGCATCCGTGCCGTTATTAATCTGGAACTCCACTAACTCTGCGAACTTTTCGTAGTTTACTTCTCCATTTTGTTTAAACGGTGTAACAATTGCAACACCAGCCCCTTTAAAAACTGCCATCTTTTCCTCCTATTCCAGTTCCGCAAGTGCCCCTCCAGTACCCCTTTTTCCCGCTGAGGATTCCCTGTCTCCTTCACATCCATGAAATCCTCAGAGATACTATCTCTTGGGTACTTCCTGGGCACTTGCTGTTTCCAGTTCCATTTCATTATATCTAATTTGAAAAGGACAAAATAACAAGCCGACACAATACGCGCCGGCTTATATCCATGCCAAATCAATGACCCGCTAAAACCGTTACTTATTGCCCGCGGGAATGAACTTTGATAGCGCTCCATCATATTGATGACAGTCATACAGCTGTTCGCTGTATGCCCAAGGGCAGAATCTGCAGTGCCATACTGCCCTTTCGGCGTCTTTTCCTTTCATTTTCCTTCCCTTGTGCCTGCCACATCCAAAAAACTACTGATAAAATACGCAACCTCTATCTCTATTTTCTATGAAATTATAATATCACCCTATAATCAAGCTGTCAACGGTGTTTTCTTTGAGTTCTTTGTCACATCTGCACATTCGTACGGACTTTTTCAAGTCCTGGGATGAACTGTTACGAGTTCTTCCCAACCCCTTAACACTTTATATTTTCCAGCCTGGTCACTTCGTCTGCCAACTTACAAACCTCATCGTTGAGCGTTATCCCTGTCATAATGATATCCATGGAGTCATCCGCACGCATATCCAATAACATTTTCAATTCTTCTACCGTAATAATCCGGTTATCAATCAGCCTCAGCACTTCGTCCATAATAAGGAGGTCACATCCGCCTGTACAAAGCACCTTTTTCGCAAAATTAAGGCCATTTTTGATATTCATGATTTCATCCGCCTTCTGTTCCTCGGACAGTTCCGCATAATTTCCATCCGATTTTTCAAAACGGAACAGCTTTATTTCCGGCTCCAGCCTTCTCAAAAATTCCGAATCCTCCAGTCCTTTTCCTTTCAAAAACTGGATGATGACTACGTTCTTGCCCTGACAAGCCATTGCAACAGCTCTTCCTAAAGCTGCCGGTGACTTTCCATGTCCATCACCGCTGTAAATATGTATTGTCCCTCTTTCCATATCCGACTCCTATATGCGCTGTTCCCTTGGTCAGCAATCATCAACGATATATAGGTTATACTAACACAGAAATAGGCAGGAAGCAACCATTTCTTAATCCTCCATCAGTTCCAGTTTGCTTACGGAAACCTCATAGGCGATTCTTTTTTCTAATTCTTCTTCCGATATTTTTTTCATATATTCCCGGCTCTGTATCCTTCCCCATACAGCACATCTTGCCCCCACTTCAAAATTGCTGGCATATCTGGCATTCCTTCCCCAGCAAATACACGGTATATAATCAGATTTGCCGTATGGCCTGTTAACAGCTAAAAGCAAATCGGCAATTTCCCTTCCCAAAGGAGTCTTCCGGTAGACCGGTTCCTTACAAATATAGCCATCCAGATAAATTTGATTGGATTTTGTATTTTCCCCAATTTCATCTACGAAGTCGATTTCCCTTGCAAACACGGAAAGCACCAGCTTGTTTTTTCTCTCTTCATGCCGGTTATAGGAACGGAACTGCCCATTTACCATTATGTACATTCCTTTATAATCCCCATTTACATCGAGCAGCCTTTCCGATACCATCAAAGGAATAATATCAATCGAATCGCTCAGTCTTTCTACGCGGACGTCCACCATATAAAAGCCTTCCCCGTATATCTCGTGGCTGAAAGTAAAATCGCTGACGATTTCCCCCATAATCACCACCTGGTTGTTTTCAATTACCTTATCCGTCATGTTTTGTTCTCCCTTCTTGCCTTCTAAAGAATTTTTTCCCGTATGTAATATTAATATACCGCAAATTCGGGAAGATAGAACATTAATTCACCGCGCAAAATGGGGTAAATACCCGACAAACGCCCAATTTAGGCGCATTTGGGGTAAAAAAGAAAAAAAGTTTTTGGGGATTGAATTCTATGTAGTCTGCCTATGCTCTAAAAAACAGCCTTCCTCATGGGAATAAATCACCCCCACTGCCTGTAGGTAGGCATAAATGATGACCGTTCCCACAAATTTCATCCCCCTCTTTTTCAAGTCCTTCGATATGGCATCGGAAAGGGGGGAACTGGCCTTATCCCTTTCGTAAATAACCTCCCCTTTGCTCCAGCGCCAAAGATAATTGGAGAAGCTGCCGTATTCCTCTTGTATCCCCCTAAACACACGGGCATTGTTTACTGCTGCCCTAATCTTTAAACGATTTCTGATAATCCCCGGATTTTCATGCAGCTGCGCCATTTTTTCTTCCCCATATGCGCAAACCTTCTCAATATCAAATCCGTCAAAAGCCGCCCGGAAAGCCTGCTGTTTATTCAGTACGCATTCCCATGATAACCCGGCCTGAAAGCACTCCAAAATAAGCATCTCGAACAACTTATGGTCATCATAGACAGGCATCCCCCATTCCTCGTCATGGTAATGCAGGTAGATATCGTTCTTGGGATTCGCCCATTTACACCTCTTTTTTCCATCAGTCCATTCCATTTTCGTTTATCCTCCACTTCCTCTTTCTGGTGCTACCGTCTTTGCCGCTTACAATTCACACTAATCTCCATGCATATCGCAAACTTGCTTGCGATAATTAGTTTCACTTCTTTCACATTGTTTCCCAATTCATTATATCATATATACCAGCTTGTGCATCAGCACAATTCAATCTATTACATTATTCGCTATTTGATATTGCATAAGAACCAACACAGAACGTATTCTCGTTTCAAAAAGCGCGGAAGCCAAAAATTTGATTTCCCTAAACCAATCACATTGAACCTTGCATCTTCTGCCCTACAGTGCTATACTATACGAGTTTAAAATACATTTCCGCCCTTGGCGGTACAAAACTATGGAATGCTCCGCATTCTTTCCTGGCGACTTGCAACGCTGTGGCGTAATTTCCTAATACTATAAATAATACTATCAATAGAGGAGTTTTAATTTATGAAACAAACAAGAGAAGATGTAAGAAACATTGCTATTATCGCCCATGTAGACCATGGCAAAACCACATTAGTAGACGAGCTGCTAAAGCAAAGCGGCGTTTTCCGCGCCAACCAGGAAGTAGCGGAACGCGTTATGGATTCCAATGACATCGAACGGGAACGGGGCATCACCATCCTTTCCAAAAACACCGCTGTCATCTATAAAAACACGAAAATCAACATTATCGACACTCCCGGCCATGCGGATTTCGGCGGCGAGGTGGAACGGGTCCTGAAAATGGTAAACGGCGTCATTCTCGTAGTGGATGCTTTCGAAGGAGCCATGCCCCAGACCAAATTCGTCCTGCGAAAGGCGCTAGAACTGCAGCTTCCCGTCATCGTCTGCATCAACAAAATAGACAGGCCGGAAGCCCGCCCCAGAGAGGTCATCGATGAAGTGTTAGAACTTTTCATTGATCTGGATGCCAATGAAGAGCAGCTGGACTGCCCTTTCATTTTCGCTTCCGCAAAAACGGGCATCGCCTCCCTGGATATTGATGAAAAGGGCAAAGATATGACCCCCTTGTTCGAAACCATTTTAGACTATATCCCCGCCCCCACCGGCGACCCGGAAGCCGGAACCCAGGTTCTCATCAGCACTATCGACTATAATGAATACGTGGGCAGAATCGGCGTGGGAAAAGTGGACAACGGTTCTGTAAAGGTCAACCAGGAAGTGGTTATCGTCAACCACCACGAACCGGACAAAATGAAAAAAGTAAAAGTCAGCAAGCTTTACGAATTCGATGGCCTGAATAAAATAGATGTAAAGGAAGCAAATATCGGCTCTATCGTTGCCATTTCCGGCATTGCGGATATCCATATCGGAGATACCCTCTGCTCGCCGGAAAACCCTCAGCCCATTCCTTTCCAGAAAATTTCGGAACCTACCATTGCCATGCATTTCATCGTCAATGACTCCCCTATGGCCGGCAGGGAAGGAAAATATGTTACCAGCCGCCATCTGCGCGACAGGCTATTTCGGGAATTAAATACGGATGTTTCCTTACGGGTAGAAGAAACGGACACCACCGAAGCTTTCAAAGTATCCGGCAGGGGCGAACTGCACCTTTCCGTCCTCATCGAAAATATGCGCCGGGAAGGCTATGAATTCGCGGTGAGCAAGGCAGAAGTGCTTTACAAAGCGGATGAAAACGGCAAAAAGCTGGAGCCCATGGAACTCACCTATGTGGATGTTCCAGAAGAATTTGCAGGAACTGTAATCGAAAAATTAAGCCAGCGGAAAGGGGAACTTTTAAATATGGGTACTGCTTCCGGAGGTTATACACGTCTGGAATTCTCCATCCCTTCCAGAGGCCTTATCGGCTACCGCGGGGAATTTATGACGGATACCAAAGGAAACGGCATCATGAACAGCACCTTTAACGGTTACGGCCCTTATAAGGGGGATATCCAGTATCGGAAACAGGGTTCCCTCATCGCCTTTGAAGCCGGCGAAGCGATTACCTATGGTTTATACAATGCCCAGGAGAGGGGCACTCTCTTTATCGGCCCCGGCGAAAAAGTATATTCCGGCATGGTTGTAGGCCAGAACAGCCGTGGGGAAGATATCGAGTTAAATGTATGCAAGAAAAAGCAGCTCACCAATACCCGTTCTTCCAGCGCAGACGAGGCCTTACGTTTGACCCCTCCCAAGGTTTTAAGCTTGGAGCAGGCGCTGGAATTCATTGATACCGATGAACTGCTTGAAGTCACCCCGGCCACCTTAAGGATTCGCAAGAAAATCCTGGACCCTACCATGAGAAAAAGGGCTGCTATGCGTTAGCCGCATCTTCTTTATACATGCGATATGTAAAATAAACGGTTACCGCAGTAATGATTATAATCACTATTTCTATAATCAGTATACTTTTTATCACGCCCTTTTGATACATGATGGCAAATAAATCCAGAAATGTATGTATCACAATAGCCAGCGGGTAAAAATAAAATTTTCCCGGCCGCTGGACGGCAAAAAATACGATGACCGATAAGGCAATATGGAAAATTATAGTGGAAATCCTTTCGATTCCTGCCAAAAGGAATGTATGTGCCGGGGTAAGCAGCAAAGTGTTCAGGTTTTCCCGCAGCACTCCCTGGGCTTCCGCCGGCACTAATGCCACATAATTTTCCACTCCGCCCATAGCATTGATGGCCACCACTAATATCAGGGAACTAATCATGGAAATTCCCACCACTAAAATGGATTCTATTCCTCCATGGCCAATTCCATAAGTGATGGCCGTTTCTTTTCCCTTGCTCCTTCTAAGCACTGTTTTAAATGCCAGAAACCGTCCTGTCTCTTCAAACACCCCCGCTGCCAGCGCCCCATACAGCACAAAGGCCCAAATATGCCCATTGACATATTCCGAAAGGGGCGATACCCTGCTTAAAACGAAATAATGGCATATCTGCTCCAAAAACAGGGCAAATATAATAAATACCCCCGCCCCCACAAGAAAAGGGATCATCCGAATCCCGCGGTTCTTTACTTTCCACACTACCAAAAGCACAATCGGCAAAAACAAAGCAATCACTGCCGAAATTCCCATATTCATCATCATAACCCATGAAACATTCATACTCCACCCTCATTTCTGCGCTTTTCCTACAGTTCAGACTTAAAGCTGAAACTGTGCGCCTATCCAATTAGAAGATGCCTCCTTTGGCATCCATTATTTATAGTATCAATACTTACACATGCAGAATCTTCGTAGCAATCGCAAAATAAATCACTAACGACAAGGCGTCCACAATCGTTGTAATAAAAGGGCTTGCCATAACCGCCGGGTCAAAGCCCAGCCTCTTTGCCAGCACAGGCAGGCTGCACCCTATCATCTTCGCAATGGCAACTGCTGCAATCAAGGTAAAACAAACTACCGCTGCTACCCGCATCCCCACCTGGTCAAACAGCATCAGCTTTGCAAAATAAGCGGCGGAAAGGGTCAATCCGCAAATAAGCGCCACCCGCAGTTCCTTCCAAAGGATTTTAGGCACATCGCCATAGCCTATTTCGTTTAGGGAAAGCCCACGGATTATAGTCACGCTGGCCTGTCCGCCCGCGTTGCCCCCCGTATCCATCAGCATAGGAATAAACGCTGTGAGGATAGGGAAAACGCTGAGTGCATCCTCAAAAGAGGTAATAATGCTCCCCGTAAAAGTAGCCGATATCATCAAAAGCAGCAGCCAGGGGATTCTTTTCTTCCAGGTTTCAAAGACCCCTGTTTTCATATAAGGCTTATCGCTTGGCACGATAGCCGCCATCTTTTCAATATCTTCCGTGGCTTCTTCCTGTAAAATATCCACCACGTCATCCACAGTGATAATCCCTACCAGACGCCCTTCATTATCTGCCACCGGCATGGAGGTAAAGTCATATTTCTGGAATTGCCTGGCCACCTCTTCCTGGTCCATCAGCGTATTTAGGTAAATTACATTTTCATGCATAATATCGCCAATTACCGCATCCGACGGGCTGATGAGAAGATACCGGAGCGCTACCGTGCCCACCAGCGTCCTTTTGGCATCCAGCACATAACAGATATTAATGGTCTCACTGTCCACCCCAATCTGCCGTATTCTCTGTATCGCATCTTCCACAGTCATATTTTCTTTTAAATCTACATATTCCACCGTCATAATACTGCCGGCCGAATCCTCCGGATATCTAAGGAGATGGTTGATATCCCTTCTCGTATCCGCACTGGCGCTGGCTAACAGTTTTTTTACAATATTGGCCGGCATCTCTTCCAGAAGGTCCGTGGCATCATCCGCCATCAGATTATCAATAATATTGGCTGCCTCCCGCTCGGAAAGGGAAGTAATAATAAACTGCTGGCTATCTACTTCCAGGTAAGAAAAAACATCCGCAGCCATACTTTTAGGCAGGATACGGAATATTTTTAAAATCTCCCCTTCCTCCAATTCCTCCATAACAAACGCGATATCCGCGGTGTTCATATCTGACATTTTCTGGCGAAGCCTCGTATACTGTTTGGTTTCCAGCAATTCCTTAATAACGTCTAACTCTTTGATTTCTTCCATAGCAATGTTCCTCCATATGTGATTTTTATGCTCCGCCCGGGGAGAGGTATATCAGAATTTGATGCACTTATACTTTGTTTCATAAAAACCACCACCTTTCATTGCATGAAATATATCTGCTTATCCCGTAACAGTACAGTCTATGGTCTCATTGTTACATTACCCCAACATTTTTGCTGTATATTTTTGGTTATATAGCGTTTTCCCAGTTCCTCAATTTTTGCCCGGCCTGCCGTGGCCTCCGTCAGTTCCTTGCAAAGGGCCTGGCATTCTTCATAAGGCACTTCCAATTTCAGCGTAACCATATCCGTATATTCCGAAGATTTTATTGGAATCCCCCGCTGCCCCAACAAATATTGTATCTTCCCGATTCCGTTATAATCCGTCCGTATCTCCAGTTCGCAGCCATATTGCATTTCGGCCACAGTACAATTCTCCAACCCTGCCTGCACTGCCTGCGTATATGCCCTCACCAGCCCGCCGGTCCCTAAAAGGGTTCCCCCGAAATAACGTGTCACCACCACGGCCGCATTCCTGACCTCGGCTCCAAGCAGCACCTCCAGCATAGGCTTCCCTGCCGTTCCCGATGGCTCCCCGTCATCGCTGCAGCGGGTGACCTGTGCCCTCTCCCCCAGCACGAATGCCGAACAATTATGCCTGGCATCCCAGTATTTTTTCTTCATAGATTCTATGAATGCCGCAGCCTCTTCCTCCGAATGTACGGGGAAAAGGGTGGCTATGAAACGGGATTTCTTCTCCACAATCTCGCCTTCTCCGCCTTTTAGCAATATCTTATAGGGCAAAAATGTCTGCTCTTTTTCCATCTTCCATCTCTCCCCTCATACCTAAACGTGCATTTTCTCCTCATGTATACACGCTCCTGCACCCTGGCTCCCGCATTTCCTTTTTCCGGAGCGCCACATTGCACCCTCATGCATACACGCTCCTGCCCCCCGGCTTTGCAAGGACTTTTGCCTTGCAGGTTTGGGCCTGTACAAACGGTTTTGCAGATGCGTCCATCTCTTTCCGTTTCCTCAAATGCCTTTCTTATTTTAACACAAGAGAGAATAAAAGTGTATCCAATTGTGAACAATTCTTAATATAAAGTGAGAAATTTGTGAAAAAACTTTATTTCATTGCTATATTTTGTTATAATCGAAATGTTAAGTTGTGCTTAATCTTTGAAAATACCTAAATTTTTATGCACACTTCAAGGAGGAACATTCATGAATTATGGAAAAAAAGGAGTCCGAGATAAACAAAAGGTACTCCATTCTACATCTGCGAAGTGGGGAAGAAAACTAGTGCTCACATTGTTCAATGTTGTTTTGATTGCCCTATTGTGTAGCGGCGTTTTTGCTGCCAGCATCGTTTTCGGCTTATTCCGTGGCATCATCGACACTGCACCGGAAATCGGCAATATCAATGTACAGCCTACCGGCTTCTCCACCTTCGTATACGATATTGAAGGGAATCAGACGGCCAAATTGATTGCGGAGAATTCCAACCGAATCCCCGTGACTATGGATATGATACCCGAAGATTTGGCCCACGCCTTTGTTGCCATTGAGGACGAACGCTTTTATGAGCATAACGGCATCGACATCAAAGGCATCATCCGTGCCGGCGTTAAAGGTATCACCAGCGGGCATTTTTCGGAAGGCGCCAGCACGATTACCCAGCAGCTTCTGAAAAATAACGTTTTTACCGACTGGACAAAAGAAGCCCGCGGCCTGAATATGGATAAAATTGAGCGTAAAATCCAGGAGCAGTATCTGGCACTGGAACTGGAAAAAACTACCTCCAAGGAAGATATTCTCTTAAATTATATGAATTCCATCAATTTAGGGCAAAATACGTTAGGGGTTCAAGCGGCTTCCCAACGCTATTTTAACAAATCCGTCAGCGAACTCAGCCTTTCGGAATGTGCCGTTATCGCCAGCATCACCCAGAACCCTTCCCGCTTTAATCCGATTACGCATCCGGAAGACAATGCCGAAAGGCGCAAGAAGGTGCTCAATAATATGCTGGAGCAGGAATATATCACCCAGGAGGAATATGACCTGGCCATGGAAGACGATGTCTATTCCCGCATTCAGACTACCAATGAAGAGGTCGAAGAAACTTCCATCAATACATATTTTGTAGATGCTTTAACAGATGATGTATTGGAGGATTTGGTAGCTGCCGGTTACAACGAAACCCAGGCATACACCCTGCTCTACACGGGAGGGCTGAAAATTTACTCCACCCAGGACCCTAAAATCCAGGCAATCTGCGATGAGGTTTTCAGCAATGAGGAAAATTACCCCCCTAATGTAAAATGGTATTTAAACTACGAACTTACCATTCAGAAAAGCAACGGGGAAATGGAAAACCACAGTACCGAAATGTACCGCAGCTACTACAAGGAACAGGACCGTAACTTCAATTTGATTTATAATTCCAAGGAAGAGGCTGAGGCGGCTATCGAAGCCTACAAGGCGGCTATGCTGAGTCCCGGGGATGAAGTGTATGGCGAAAACATTCACCTTACACCCCAGCCACAGGTTTCCCTCGTTGTGGAAGACCAAGCCACAGGGGCCGTTGTGGCCATGGTGGGCGGACGGGGCGCCAAAGAAGGCAGCCGTACTTTAAACCGCGCCACGGATACGGTAAGGCAGCCCGGCTCTACCTTTAAAGTAGTCTCCACCTACGCCCCTGCCCTGGACAATGCAGGGCTTACTCTGGCTACCGTGCAAAACGACATGCCTTTCCATTATGCCAACGGCACACCGGTCAGAAACTGGTACGGAGAATCTTACAGGGGGCTTTGCTCCTTGCGTCAGGGGATTCAGGATTCCTTAAATATTGTTGCCGTAAAAACCCTGACCCAGATAACACCCCGGCTCGGATTCGACTATTTGCAGAATTTCGGGTTTACCACCCTGGTAGAATCCAAAGAAATCAATGGTGAAATATTCAGCGATATCCAGCAGTCCTTGGCCCTTGGCGGCATTACGGACGGTGTTACCAACGAGGAACTGAATGCTGCTTATGCTACCATAGCCAACCATGGTACCTATATCAAACCTAAACTCTATAATACGGTGGTTGACCATGACGGTAATGTCATCCTTGACAACACCCAGTCGGAAACTACACAGGTCATTAAAGAAACTACTGCTTTCCTTTTGACCGATGCCATGGTGGACGTTGTTACGAAAGGCACAGGTGGAGCGGTTAATTTCGGCAGCATGGCCATTGCAGGTAAGACGGGAACTACCTCCGACTATAACGATGTGTGGTTTTCCGGTTATACTCCTTATTATACGGCCACCACATGGGCCGGCTTTGACAATAACGAAAAGCTGGCCAAAGGGGATGAACGAAATCTGGCCAAAAAACTATGGCGCGCGGTTATGTCTCAGATACATGCCGAACTGCCAAATGAACCTTTTTCCGTTCCCGCCGGCATCGTAACGGCAACCGTGTGCTCCAAATCGGGCAAACTGCCCATTCCGGGGCTATGCGATACCCAGGGCACACTGGTTACGGAATATTTTGCCGACGGCACCGTACCTTCCGAAAGCTGTGACGTGCACTATCAGGGCGCTATCTGCCAATACAACGGCATGCCCGCATGCGAATTCTGTCCGTTTAAGATAGAGGGTGTGCTGACACTCAATCCGGTGGAGGATGCATCGCTGCAGAGTGGTTCTTCTACAACCACGCAGGTCACCAATCCGGACGGCACCGTATCCACGGTACAAGTACCTGCCAACCAAAGCAATTCCTGCCCTCACAATGCCGAATTCTTCGCAACCCCCGGATGGGAAGCGATTCAGGAGCAGCAGCGGAACGAAATCATCCAGCGCGATATCCAGGCACAGCAGCAGGCAGCTTTAGAAGCGCAGCAGCAACAGCAGGCGGCAGAACAGCAGCAACAACAGCAAGATCAGCAGCAGCCACCGGCGCAATAAAGTTTTTATGTAAAATAGAGAGAAGCCGCAGCGCCATAGATGGTCAGACATCTATGGCGCTACGGCTCTTTCCTTATCATTATCCTCTTGCTATGTACCGTTTTCCTTCAACCGTTGATTAAATATTTTCAAAATATTCCTCCTGGCAGATACCAACTTCCATCGTATCCTCCCCCAGCAAACGGCGGACATACGGCCATCCTGCGTCGCAAAAAATCAGCGGGAAACCTTGACTGGCTTTCCCGCTGATTTTTCATAACTATAAATCCGGCTGCAATGGACGTATACCTACACCCCTTTAATCTCCCGTATCTTCTCCTCCAATGCACTCACCCCATTCTTCGCATTAGAAATAGCTGTACATTGTTCCACAAAGTCATTGTACTCCGCCTCCTTAAACTGCTCATAGTACAATCTTCCTATTTCCAGATAGTTCTTTTTAATAACCTCTTCGCAAGTGCCAATTTGGCTTCTCAAACTCGCTATCTCCGCCAAATCCTTCGCTTTATCCACAATATCCTTACTCTTATCTGTAATCGTTTCTCCTACCTTTTCAAAAAAGTCCATTCTTTATCCTCCTATTCTAGTATATTTCCTACCCTCTTTTACATATTCCTCTGCATTAAAACGGTTCGACTCCGCTTCCTGCGGGGTTACCTGGCGCATAATTTTGGCCGGACAGCCGATTGCCAATGAATTATCAGGCAAAATCATATTCTGGGGGATTAGCGCACCGGCGCCCACAATACAATTTTTCCCTATCTTAGCCCCGTTTAATATGATTGCACCCATACCGATTAATGAATTATCCGCAATACTGCAGCCATGAATCACCGCCCCATGCCCTACCGTTACCCCATCCCCGATAGAAACCGGAAATCCTTCGTCCACATGTATCACCACATTGTCTTGAATATTGCTCCTTCTCCCAATCCTGATTTTCCCTCTGTCAGCCCTTATCGTTACATGAAACCAAATGCTGCTTTCTTCCCCTATGGCAACATCCCCCAGAACTATTGCCCCATCCGCTATATATACGCTTTTATGTATTTCCATTTTTATCCCCATTTCTGCGCTGCTTTTGTGACCCGGCATTTCCGGGGCTTTACGCATGTCAAGTTTGTGGATGCCGTGCAGACACAAACTTGGGATTGAAAATTTCCAATTTTCAATCTTATCCCTGTTTCCAAACAGCTTTATTGTGCATGGTTTACCCTTTCCGCCATACTAACTATTATTCTATACCTATTCCGCCCATATGGCAACCATAGACTCACGGAATGTAACAGTTCAGCCTTCGGCTTCCCTATTACGGAATCCTCCTTTTCAACGCCTGTTCATTTCCCGCCATCCTTGCGCTTCCCGCTCCAAACGCCTAATACCGGCAGGAAAATTAGCACGGCACTCATACCTGCAATAAAACACCAGCCCTCAACTCCCGCTCCCATTCTTACCTCCAAACACAATGCTAATATTCATTATGCGGAGTTTGAAAGTATATTATACCTGAATACTATAAAAAACGATGCATCCAGCGGCCTGGTTAAATTCAAAGAATGCCCCGCCGCAAAGCAGCAGGGCATCCGATTAAAAATGCCGTCCATCTAAAGTTTATTCGTCAATATTCCCAAAATTATACAATCCCCTGTGCAGTCATTGCCTCGGCCACTTTCAAGAAGCCTGCGATATTGGCCCCTGCAACATAATTGCCTTCCATGCCGTATTTCTTGGAAGCATCATCCAGGTTATGGAAAATATTCACCATAATATTTTTGAGTTTAGCATCCACTTCTTCGAAGGTCCAGCTCAGCCTTTCACTGTTCTGGCTCATTTCCAATGCGGATGTGGCTACGCCGCCTGCGTTGGAAGCTTTGCCCGGGCAGAACAGGACACCATTCTCCTGTAAATATTCCGTAGCCTCCAAAGTGGTAGGCATGTTGGCGCCTTCCGCCACTGCAAAGCACCCGTTTGCCACCAGCGCTTTTGCATCTTCCAAATCCAATTCATTCTGTGTTGCGCAAGGGAGGGCGATGTCACATTTCACACTCCATACCTTATCGCCTCCCACTTCGTGGTACTCTGCACTTGGCCTTGCTGCCGCATACTCTGTCAGCCTTGCTCGTTTTACTTCTTTAATTTCCTTTAACAATTCCACATCGATACCTTCTGCATCGTAAATCCATCCTGTGGAATCGGAACATGTCACCGGCTTTCCGCCCAGCTGCTGTGCCTTCTCTATTGCATAAATAGCTACATTCCCTGCTCCGGATACTGCGATTGTTTTGCCCGCCATATCTTTGCCATTGCATTTTAGCATCTCTTCCGTCAAATAAAGCAGTCCGTATCCGGTTGCCTGTGTCCTGGCAAGGGAGCCTCCGTATGTAAGTCCTTTCCCTGTCAAAACGCCTTCATAGTGATTGCGGATTCTCTTATACTGGCCGTACATATAACCGATTTCTCTGCCGCCTACACCGATGTCACCGGCAGGCACATCCGTATCCGGGCCGATATGCCTGAATAGTTCGGTCATAAAACTCTGGCAAAATGCCATCACTTCCCTGTCAGATTTTCCTTTCGGGTCAAAATCACAGCCGCCTTTGCCGCCGCCAATGGGAAGCCCTGTCAAAGAATTCTTGAAAATCTGCTCAAAACCCAAAAACTTAATAATACCTAAATTTACAGAAGGATGGAATCTCAAACCTCCCTTATAAGGTCCAATAGCGCTGTTAAACTGCACACGGAAACCATTGTTCACCTGAACCTGCCCCTTATCATCCACCCAGGGTACACGGAACATCACCACACGCTCCGGCGTTACCAGCCGCTCCAGCAATGCGTCTTTCCTATAAGCCTCTTCATTGGCTTCGATTACTACGCGAAGAGACTCCAAAACTTCTTTTACCGCCTGATGAAACTCCGGCTGTGCAGGGTTCTTAGCTACTACCAGGTCAAATACCTCATCAACATATGACATTATCATTTCCTCCTTCATCCATAATCTATTTTATATTCATTTAACGAAAACCCTTTGTTGCCAGGGAATTTGTCCATGTATTATTATATAATGCCATATCTGATTGCACAAGACACTTTAGGATATTAAACTATAAAGTTTTATGCCAATTTTTTACCCATTTTTATTGAAATTCTACAATAATACTTGTATACAATCTTACCGACACACAAAATCCAAGACGTTTATACGCTCTTTTATCACAGCATCTTGCCATTATAAATACTTTTTCAGCCGTTCAATGTTTTTCTCTTCAAAATCCATCAATTCCTTTGCAATTTCCAATGAAACATTTTCGGCCCTTTCGTGATGGTTCAGCGCCTTACACATATCTGTAATTCCGCGGTTGCTTCCCTGTATCATCAATTCCGCAATATGGCTTGTGCTCGTATTAAACATAGTATTCGTATGAATTCCGCCTACCAGCATCATCTGGCTGATATTATTCGTCCGGTAAGGCTCTGCCTTCCCCTCCAATATTTTATCCATAGCCTTGTTGTGTATTTGCGAATATTTTAACGACTGCTTGGACAATTGCAGCGCCAAATCATCATCATACACCTTGTCACTAATCGTATCAATAGCCTTCATGGCCATTTCCGTATTCTTCTGCACTTCCCTTAATACTTCTGCATCGTCTCTTTTCATCATTCTCCTCATTTCTTTGTGGCGCATGGTCAATCACTCCGCCGCAAGCAGGGTTTTTATGACACCGGAATCCCATTTAAAATCAAACAGGGAAGATTTTCTCCCTACTCGCCGCGCAGAGAGCATTTCGTCTGTGCTCCCCTGCCAAAGAATGCTTCGCATTCTTTCCTGGTGACTTACAACGCTGTGGCGTAATTT
>BLLT01000056.1 GCA_011958945.1 Lachnospiraceae bacterium
GAGCGGCTTTTTCGGGTGTATTGGTGTTTTCCCCCGCCTCCGGCTTTTCCGGCCCGTTCTGAGGCTTATTTGCCGCCTTCCCTTCAAGCTCCTCTTTGGTTGCCGCCACAGCATAATGATCTGTATCCTTCCGGCATACCTTGATCGCATCCGCATTGTGGCACTCCTGAATATTTCCGGTTTTCTTGTTTAAGATGAACATTGTTGGCCCTCCTTCCTTAGTTCTTATTTGCCGTTAATACAGAAACACACTTAGGCTGCAATACCTTGGCACCATACACATGCAGGCCCTTCACGGCATCAGAGAATCTCTTTTCAGGCCTGAATGCCTCTGTTTTAAGGATCTGCTCAGCATAGGAGCCTGCTGCATTGGTTCCTGCAATGATCTTGTACTTTGTGCCCTCAGTATTCGGCACATTGTTGGAGAGCCAAATTCTGAAGCCTGCTGCCACACCGATCTCCCCGCCTTCAATCAGGGCCTTATTGTAATCTGTACCATTTCCCACAAATCTGCTGTCTTTCAGCAAAAGGCCGTGATACCATGCCGGAATAACCGCCCATCTCCCAATCGTGGGCACGTTCTTCTCTGTCAAATCCGTGGAAAGATCCACCAGGTAATCATAGGCATTATCTTTGGCCGGTACAATCGGCGCTGTATCCGTTCCCAGGTTCGTGCCATTGTTTACAGCTCCCAAATACAAAAGGTTTGCCAGGAAGAGATCGGTTGTATCATTCATGGCATATGCTGAGCGCTGCATGGCCGCATCCATGAGCTTAGGGTTTACCTGGGCGGCATCCACATCATCAATGGAAAAGTTGAAATATTTCGCCTGATCAATGGTGAGAGTGTTCTGATCGCCGTTCAGCTCCTCCGGATCGTCAATATCCTTCCCTTTCGTGTAGTCCTTAATGGTGACATCCCCGATCTGATTGATTTTCACGGTATCACCATAGTTTTTGATCTCCCCTTCATAATCCCGGTTTACCAGGGCAGCATACACATGCGCCTTGTCAAGGTGTGCCAAAAGCCTGGCGCTCCAAATTGTGGGGATAAAGTTTGCTACTGACATTTTTTCTCTCCTCCTTTATTCGCTTTATTTTTCTGCCTGCATGGCCGCCTGCACCGCTTCCCAATTCTTATTTATTTCAGCAGGGCTCATTGCCTTAATCTGCTCCATGGTATATGCGGTCTGATCTCCGGCCTTTTTCGGCGGCTTCCCGCCGCTCAGACGGTCATTCACCGCCTTCTCAACTGCCTCCTGGAATGCTTTTCCCACAGCCTCTATTGAGGCGCTGCATTCCTCGGCATTGGAATAATTCAGCACAGCGGCTAGGGAAACGGGGAGCCCCTTCTCTGCAAGCTGCTCCTTTGCCGTTGCTGTGAGCTCTCTTTTGGTGAGAGCCGCTTCTCTGTCGGCAATCTCCTTCTCTTTCTTCTCCCTCTCATACTGTGCTTTCTGCTCAGCGTTCATTTTGGCCATCTTCTCGGCCTCAGTTACAGCTTCCTGCACCTTGGTATTGAGTTCAGCCTGCATTTTGCTCCGGCTTGTTTCCAGGGCTTTGCCTACTCTCCGATCAAATTCTGCCTGATTTTTCGGATCCTTTAAAAAATCGTCAAAACTTACGGGAGAGCCCGCCGCCTGGCCGGTTCCTCCTTCAGCGCCCTGGCCTGCTGCCCCTTCTCCTCCTGCTGCCCCCGGTTCTGCTCCGGTTCCTCCGGCATTTCCTGAGGTTCCTCCACCTCCGGCCCCACCGGCACCGCCTCCTGCTCCACCGTCCGGCTCAGCAAAAAACTGTAAATTCATGGGCATAACACAATGCGCCCGGCCAAAAATCCTGCTTACTCCATAATGATTGTTCATAAATTTCATATTGTTCTTTTCCTCCTATATGCCCCTGCATTTCCTTTTCAGGCCCCACAGATTCATTGTTTTGGTTTCGCCTGCCTCTTATTTTCGGCCCTTGGCAGCACCGGGCCCGCCTCTCACCCTCGGCATGGGAGATAAATGGATCACCGCCTTCCTATGCCACCACTTCCCAATCCTCTGCCAGGCAATCCCCTATTGAGGGCACCCACATGGAATGAGAGCCATCCACATTCTTGATTTGAAGATAGGGATTGCACACAAATAGCTCACCCTCATTCATTTCCCATGCTTCCGCTGTCTGCTTATTGCATGGAATCCCCTGAGGATAGCCTTTTTGATAGACTACAAACATCCCTTTTCCATTCCACCCGGCCCTTCTCAATCTCTTCCCGGCCTTTAAGGCTTCCAGTGCTTCTCCAAAATTCATGCTCAGATCCTCCTCTCTTATTTTTGTATACAAAAAGAGCCATGCACTCTGCACAGCTCTCTGTATCTCTGCTTTATTCAATTACTTCCTCAATCCCATTGTGCCCCTTCCTCAGGGTACAGCTCCAAAACGTCATAATATTTCGGAATCTCTGAAGGCTTCCGGCCTTCCTTTAGGGCCGTGAGCACTTCGATCTTTTCGTCTAACATTTTTTCACTGTCCGGATCAAAAAATTTTGCCACCAGGCTATCACTCACTTCAAGCAAAAGAGAGAAAATCTTCTCCCGCTTCTCAATATATTCCTGATCGCTCATGCTCAATCACCCACTTTCTTCAGCATTTCCTCCACCAGGGCATCCAACGCTTCCACCAGTTCCGGCTTATCCTCTTTCAGCATATCAATGAGATCCGGCCTGGTCACGCTCATGGCCCCATAGTTGGCTATTATTTCCGCTTTTCTTGCGTCTATTGATCGGTAATACTTGGAGCCATGGCCATACAGCACCGCCCCGCTATCCCTTGCAATTCCACCGGACAGGGCATCATATACATCCTGAAGCTGCCCCACACCGCCGCCCATGGCATTCCTGCACATGGTATCAACTTCATCCTCCATGAGAGAATAGAGCTTTTTCCTCTCCTTCTCATATTGTTTGTATTTCTTTATATCGCCCCACACATTGGGGATCCCGTCTGAATAATATTGGTTTGTCAGCTCCTCCACCTTTTTCATACATGAGGCCTTTGCTGCCTCCCTGATCCGGTTGTACTCCTCTTTATACTCTTTGAAGAGGGCCCCGGCCTTCTCTCCAATATCCGGCTTTACCTTCGTGAGCGCTTCATCCAGTACCTTGGCCGCCTGGGAGCCTCTAAAATGCCCATGGCCTGCCAAATCCTCTCTCAGATACAGATCAATGAGGTGCATATTCTCATGCAGCGTGGTATTCACAGCGCCGGGCCCGGTTCCTGCTGCCACCTTCGGGATCGTGAGCTTCACCTCCACCAGTTTCCCGGTACTTGGCCGGTATGAAGAAGTTACAGCATGGCTCTTTGCGTGTGATATTTTGAAGGGAATGCCCTGGGAAACAATGCTCTCCATTTTCTTCATGCTGTTATACAGCTTCACAACCTTGGCATCCGCTCCCTTCAGCTTGTTCACATAATCAATGAGGGCCTGAGTGCTCTTTGCCTCTGCCTTTTCCGTGAATGCTTCCGGGAAGTTCTCTATTTTCATTTCCTCAGCTTGCACCTTTATATTACCATCGCCCTGCTTCTTATGCAAGCTCTTTCCCTTGGCCTTTTTCTTCCCTTCAGCCTTCTCTATGGCCGCCTTATTCTGCTGATACCATTTTTTATAGTTCGTTGAAGCGGGCACCAGTTTATTCTCACCGGTTTCCGGATCCCTGGCCCGCCGCTTCAGCCCTGGCACCACATCCCCTCCCAGGTGAATGATCGTTGTTGATCTACAGAATGGGTGCATAGGGTTCATATTTACACCCGGTACAGCGTCTTTTACCGGAAAAACCTTGCCATCCAACTCTTGGCACTGTTTTGAGGTTCTCAGATCCAGTGTGGCCACATACTCATAATACTCAGCGTCACATTCATCATAAGCCGCAAGCTGCATCTGTCCTGAAATGAAATTGCTCTCAGTCCTCACAAGCCTCCGGGCCTCAAAGGAGCCTGCTGCATACTTATTGGCGATCTCCCTGGCCATTTCTCCCTCTGTCTTTCCGGTGAGCATTCCCAGGATCATCTGCTCCTTCAGCTCACTGGCCAGGCCCTTGGTATTATCCCATATTCTTGCAGAGTAATTCTTCCCGCTCCACTTGGAATTTAGGAGCATGTTGATCATTTTGGGATCTACTGCTGAAAAGCTGAATTGAAAACCAACTTTTCTCTGCACATTGTAGATCTCCCGGTAATAGGAATTTTTTGCAAGGTCTTTATAGTGGGAAGTGGTGATTTTCTTTTCCTGCTTATATACCTCCTGCATCATTCTGTCTATTTCCGTCTGAAGCTGCTCCAATCTCTCAATGCGGGCACCATAGGCCTGGCTTTCCAGTTTGGCCAAAAGATCCGCATATCCCGGATCCGTCTTTGCTTTTCCGGCCAGAGCTTGCTTCAGCGTTGCTATATCGTTTTTATTCTTCAGAGTATTCAGCAGGGCCATGGCCTCCTTATCGGTCAGGCCGTGCCTATCCTTGAATTTATCATATATTTCATCAATCCTATAATTGAGCTGCCGGGAAGCCTTTGCATAAATGTCTGCCAGTTCCCTGGATACCGTTTCAGCGTCCTCCATGTATTCAAACATGTTTTGAGCCTGCCGGTTTTCCCAATATCCCACTCAGATCACCCCTTGCTTCCTGCTGCCTGCTGCCGCTTCTCCTCTTCCTCCTCGGCCCCTTCCTTTGGTTCCTCCTCAGAATCTCCATCCGGATCGGTTTCTTCCTCCTCAGGCTCCTCTTCCTCTCCAAATTCGGGCGGCTCATTGGCTCCTATTCCAAAAAGATCCTGCTGCCGCTTCAGCTCTTCGGCCTTCTGTTTTTCAACCTCTTTGATCTCATAGTCCGGATCTTCCACAAAGGGCAGGAGCTTCAGCAATGTTTTGGCTGATACATTGTCTTTCAGGTTAGCCACAATCTGAGCCAGTTCCAAAAGGTTTTTAGGAAGCGCCCGGCTGAATGTTGTCATAATGGAGCCTGCTTCCATGAGAATTGCTTTCATACTGAGGAAATTGCAGTATAGCCGGATCCTCTTCCTGAGGCCCTTTTTATATTGCCGCTCTTTTACCTTCGTGATCATTTCCAGGCCCAGGAGCTTATACTCCATGGCCACCCCGCTCACATTCCCTGCAAAGTTTTCATCCATGAAGTTGGGCACATGTGAAAAATTGTAAATATCTTCTTTTATGGCCTTCCTTAGCACCTCTGCCCCGTTTTCATCCATCTGCCTGCTCAGATATTCCGCTTTTGCGTCCTCAGGCAGTTCCAGGAGCTTATTCTCCCTCAGCTTCTTTTGTGCCTCAGCGGTTTCCTCTTCATCATCCCCCATAATGGCCCCATACAAAACAAGCACCGCATCAATGAATTGCTCTTTATCATTGATCCGGTCACTCATTAAAGTGTTGTATGCGTCTATCAAAGGGATCTGCTGCTCAAAATCCCCTATGGCCTCTTTATTGTTCAGATACTCTATGATCTGAGGCTCACCAAAATAATGCTGCACCGGCTCCTCTGTCACAAGTTGGGAAATGTCCGATCCGCTGTCAAGAATATTCAGCACATATGTATAGTTGGCTGTGCTCACCGTGGCCACATATGTATATGTGTCCTGCACAGAGTTCTTTTTCTTGTAGTAGTACACCCCACAGAGCTCATTTTCTTCTATGGTGTCATCCACCACTATGAAGGTGGATAATGGAGAGATATTCTTGGAAACGGGGGCCGCCTCTCCCTCTTTTGCATACACATATTCATAGGCCAGTCCAAAAATACTCATATCTAACGCATTATCCGCATCCACGTCATCCACATTGGCATTGTCAAAGGCCGTGAGTAACGGATCAATGTTCTGCTCCCCGCTGTTTGAATATGTGATCGGGTTCCCCATGAAGTACCCCGTGGCCGTGTCAGAAATATCTTTCGCATGGTTACATGTTACTTTGCTGTTTGGTGCCTCCTTCTCCCGCTTCCGGTTCTCGATCTCATGGTGCCCATCATAATACCGCTTATTCTTCAGCAGGCGGGCCACCATGCCCTCATGCTTCTTTACCAACGTGAGAATGATATTTTTATCTAAATTTTTTTCGTCAAATTGTTCTGCCGGATATGTAAAACGCTCCACTTCAATCCCTCCTAACAAAAAGAGAGCCTCACCTGGCCCTCTTTTTCATTCTATAATATTTTGCCTTACATTTTTCTGAGCAAAACCTATTTCTTCCATTCGGTTTGCTTATATATTTTTTCTTGCAACATTGGCACACAAACTCCTGCTCCTTTATAGGATTCCTTCTTATTTGCTCCTTGTGCCACTCAATTCCCTCTTTACTCCTATGCCAATTCTTTGCCTCTTCCCTGGCTTTTTTCAAATTATTATCTGCTGCCCCTGGGTGCCTCTCATGCCATTTCTTTGCATGATCCGCTTGGTGCTTCCCTTTCCGAACCATTTCAAGGTTTGATATGTCATTATTAGATTTATCTTCATCCTTATGGTGTATATCATACCCTTTTGGAATAGGCCCATTGTAAAATTCCCATACATATCTATGCATCCGCTTTCTTATTGTGGAATTTAGATAATACCCGGTTTTATCATCCCTTGTGAATTTCAGGCCGTTAAAATATTGGTATTTGCTGCTCATTTTGCTTTCCTCTGCTCCGCAATTTTCATAATTTCGGCCATCACTTCAGTTTTATTGGTTAAATAATTTAGGAACATGAATGATCTCATGCAGTGCATATAATCATCCTGATCCGCTCTTCCTAATGCTATTTTATTCAAACTATCAGCCATCTTGTTTAACATGAGGCTCATTGTGCGTATGGTTTCATTTTCCGGTTTCTTATTTGTTTCTGTGTTATTCCCTTTCGGTCTAAATTCAATTACTTTACTCATAGTTATCTCCTTTCAAATTGTCCTTGAAAGAATCCCCAAACTATGATAAAGTACCCATAGAGGGATTCCCTCAGTTGTTAGGGTGTTGCAAATGCTTTCTCAGGGCCGCAACACTCTATTTTTTTATATCCGCTTCTAATTTCCTGATTCCTTTTCTTATTGCCTCAGCTTTTTCAACCTTTTCCTGATCGCAGTATTTTTTTAGTATTCCTGAGGTTTCTTTGTCTAACCTCACTGTTATTCTTTCAGCTTTAGGGTTTTCTACTGGCGGCCTTCCCGTTCTAGGGCTCATTTTATCACCTCACTTTTTGTCTGCCATAAATTCATTATATTTTATGTCTGCCAAAAAGTCAAGCATTATCTTAAACCTCTTTTTGCCTTATTTCTTATCTTGGCCTTTTTATTTACCATTTCATCCTCTAGGGCATAGCGACATGCATCGATCGAATGGTTGTCTTTGTCAGGGTACGATCCTTTAAAATTCCCGTTTTTGTCCTTTTCCAGTTCGTATGAGGAAAACTCACGGGCCGCATTCGGGCACCTCACCGGATCAATGATTATCTCATCCAAATCGTCAGACAAATAAGCCACACCAAAATCCACCGATCCGGGCCCCTTCTTGGCCGGGTACACCCTCAGGCCCAACTCATTGAAGGAAGATATGGAGCGGGGCTCCTCTGAATCTGCTGTTATGATCTTATTGTCCGGGTTTAGTTTCTTTATCTCTGCCACGGCCTTCCGGGTTTTAAGGTTCACCTGGTACAGCTCAGCAAAGATATAAAGCCGCCTCTGCTTCTTATTCAGGTGCATTCTTTCAAACGCAAGCGGATCCGCCGCAAAACCAAAATCCAGGCCTTGCTTAATCCTATCAAAGATCGCTATCTCTTCATCCGTGATCTCCCTCAGAATCACATTATCAAATACTTTTCCACCGGTTCCAGTAGCCTCTCCCAGGTACTCATGCCGGTATGCCATTCTTTTCCGCTTTTTGAGCTCTTCAGCCTCAATGAAGAATTGCTCTCCCAACCAACTCCTGGGCACTGTCAAATAGGTGGAATGGCTGCATAAGGTGTCAGCCCTCACCTGAAGCACATCCTGATTTACCCATGAATTGAGGCTCTTTGGCGGGTTCCATGTGTAAAATACCACATACTTATCACCGCCACGCATTAAGGACTGGTTTATTTTTCTTTCATCTTCATCCCCTTCAAACTCAGCTCTTTCCTCATACCATATATATTTAAAATAACCCTTCCTCAGCTTGATTGACTTTGACTTGTTAGGATCATCACAACCCCTGAATACAATCCGCTGCCCCGTGGGCTTATATGTGAGCCTCAGCGGGGAGAGCGTGACTTTCCACAAGTGACCTACTTCAAGAGCGTCTATGGCCCACAAGAGCTGCTCAAATACACTCTCTGCCAGGGTGTTCCCCACCTTCCTGAAGCAGGCGGCATTTGCATTGGGATCCTGCATCATGCCGTAAATTATTTCTAGGCTCACGAAAGAGGACTTTGTTGAGCCTCTGCCTCCGTATAGCTTATAGTGGGTATGTTTACCCTCCAAAATATCCCAATGAATATCATAGAATTGTGGTGCAATGAGATCAGATAGTCTAATCTCCATTCGGTGCCCTTGGTATATCGTTTATAATGGTGACGGGCTCCAATTTCCCGGTGATCTCCTGCTTATCCACAAATAGCCGGTATCTTTTGCCCAATAGCTCTGCCGCCTTGGTTCTGTCCTGAAGGGAAGGATCCAAATCAAATTGATCCCGCTCCTCTCCTCTCATTACCCTTGTGAGATATTGCAGCACCTCCTCAGCGCTTGCCACCCTTTTCTCTTCCAGTTCTGCAAGCCGCAAATCTATATATTCTTTTAGGTAAGGTTTTGTCAGGTTTTCACTTCCCATGGCTTTTGCCGTTTTTTCGGAATATCCGGCCAGTTTTGCGGCCTCCGTGGCATTCAGTGTGGTAATGTAATGATCACAGAATGCCGCCTGCTTTTCGCTCATTAGCTGCTTCAGTTCCTTCATTCTCTCCATCTGCTGCCCTTCCATGCCCATTCACTTCCTTCCACTTCTCTGCCAGGTATTTCAGCAGCTTCACCTTACTGAAGAAAACCTCTCCATCCCGGTTCGGGTGCTCCTCCCATAAAATCAGCTTTGTGCATAGCCGCCCCTGGCTCTCTGAATAAAATTGCTGAGTATTTATCTTGTATACAATGCCCTGCTGCCTCAGGGCCTTCAGTAAATTATTGATTTTCCCTTGTACGTTCACCCTTCCCCCTCCTTTGCACACGAAAAAGGCACCCACGCACAGAGGCGGGATGCCCTTTCCTTCAGGTTTCAATTCATAAGGGGATAAGCCAACAAATTTTCACCTGATAGCATTATAGATCATTTAAAATGAGAATTGTGAGAAACTTTCAACTTTTTCTCTTTTTCTTTTCCGGGTGTTCCTTCAGGTACTTAGTGAGTAGCTTCTCCGGGTATGTTCGATCACAATTCATGGCGGCGGCCACCTTATCCCAGGAGAGCCCCTCTTCATACCTCAGGCTTATAATTCTCCGGATCCTGCTGTCATTTATGCCCTTTATGTACTGAGATATTTTAAACTCAGCATCCACCGCCTGCTGCCTTCGCTTCAGCAAAAGGAGCTCACTCTCTGTCAGTTCCCTCCGGCGCTTCCGGCTTTCTTGATTGTCTACCCCGGTTATTGTCTTGGTTATTCGCACATATGGGAAGTCGGGCATGGAAGCCTGCACTCTATCCGTAACTTTTCCCACCCTCTGCCCCTGCATTTTTTCAACCTTGGCATCCAACTCCTGGATCTCTTTCCTGAGATCCAATAATTGCTCTAACTCACTTTTTGTCACCCTTCAGCACCTCCTAATTGAATGGGAGCCCTTCATAATCCTCAGGCGGCTCCATATAACCGCCTGCTGCCGGGCCGGTGTTCCCCTGCTTCCCATCGCAGAATGTAAAGCCTTCACAGATAAACTCTGTATAATATACTTTGCTTCCATTCTTTTCATAGGATCCACTTTCTGCCCTGGCACATATTCCGATCCTCATACCTTTCTTCAGGTGTTTCTCAACAAATTCGCCTCTGCCGCCCAATGCCTTGAATGTGAGAAAATCTGCCTCCCTCTCATTTCCTCTCTTTGTCGGTCTGTCTACTGCCAGGGTAAACCTTGCCACACATACCGGCTTTTCTCCCTGGCTGTATCTCACTTCCGGATCCCTTGTGAGCCTCCCTATAAAATTACAGCTATTCACCGCCTGCTGCCTCCTTTCCATGTTTTAGCCCTTGCCTATATCCAACCACAAACTCAGGCCCCTCTTTGCATCCGCAATTCTTACAGATATATTCTCCCGTCCTACTGCCCCGATCAAATTCATGGTATTTGCAAGAATCTCTCTTTTTGCTGTTCTCATTGATCTGTTGGCATATTTCTATTTGCCGTGGATCCATGCCTTTAGCTTTCATTTTTTCAATGTCAAACACATTACACCCCCTTGATCTTGGTTGCTATCATATCCGCTGTATGGGTATACAGCACATTCGGGCACTTTTTCACCGCTTCAGTATAAAATTTCCATTCCTTACTATCGGTAAAGGCTCCCATGTGATACCGGATGCAGAGTTTTTCCTCCACCGTGAGCTCAATATGCCCCATGAGCATGATCAAGCTCTTATCTCCGTGCCCTGGCCACAGCGCATCCTCATTCCATACTGCCTGCCCTGGCCCGTATACTGGCCCGCCGTCCTGGTCTACTGATACAATTTCCTGCTGTATCACATAATCATCCATTTTACACACGTCATGCAACATTCCCACCACGGCGGGGCTCTCTTTCCTCTGCCACTTCAGGCCCAATTTATCAGTGAGCATGATCAGCTCATGTGTTACCTGAAGGCTGTGATCAAATAGCGATCCCTCATAGGAAGCATGGTGCTTCATGGAAGCCGGTGCCGTATAATATCCCACTTCCTCCAACCAATCCAGGAGCCTGCTGCCGCCCACATTCTCAAAAAACTGCTGCATGATAATCTTTTTACTTTCCATTTTCAGCTCTTCCAATTTCTTCCCTCCTATTTCTTCTCAGTCAATGCCTTGGCCACCGCTATGAATAGCGCTATCAGAATCATAAGCACCAGGGCCGCCAATACGATCAGGCACCCGGCCCCTATCATTTTTAGAATCGTCCACATGATTTCCATTTTGCTCCCCTCCTCTCATAAGCTCTGCCGCCTTTATGATCTCTCTTCTCAGTTCTTCCATGCCTGCTGCCGCATTTAAAGCCGCCTCATGGACTTGGCGGGCCATTTCCTTCAGCCCTTCGCCTGCTGCCCTCTGTGCCTCTCTGAGGCGCTCATGGAGCAGCTCAGGCCAGCGCTCTGCCCACCATGCCTCATACTGCTCCGGGTTCATTCCATATATTTTCTTGAATTGCTTTCTTTTCTGCCGCCTATTCAATAGCCGCCTCCCTTCTTGGATCCATGAAGCGCTCCCTCTGCTCCTTCAGGAGCTTTTGCATTTTCTCCTCAAACCTATGGCCCAATACCTTGCAATCAGGAGAGGCGCTGAAGGAAATGCTTAGGCCTCCATGCTCAGGATCGCCGGTGTCAAAATTGATTAAATACCCACATTCCTCCTCGTTATATTCCACAGTGCCGGTGAGCCACCGCCTGCCATCCTCCCAATCCCGCACCCGTACCACATCGCCCTCATAAATCTCCTGGCCTTCCATATCCTTCCGGCCAATTTGAAACATGATACAGCCGGGCCCCATTCGGATCATGCCCTCCCATCTCATATCCTTCAGATCAATTCCGAACACTACCCCATCCCGATTCAGCAGATAACGGAAAGTATTCTCTGTTACGTTCTCCGGCATGAGCATTTTCCCATCCTGCCATATTCTGAATTTATGCCCCATTCTGCCTCCTATCTGTAAAAATTGTGATTGCCTACCGTCTTTATGTATTCCAAATTTTCAGAGTGCCAGGTGTTCTCCCCATTGTATACAGCTTCAAAATATAGGGCCCCTTCACTTTCATCCCACCCGTCAATGAGCACCATATCCAGGGCGGCCCAACACTCTGCATTAGGCTCCACCCGGTTAAACCGGCCATTTTCTACCGGTGTAAACTGCCCATCCTCAAAAATTACCTCCTCTATGGTATCCGGGAAGGCGCTGCTTTCTTCTCTATTCAGCACCACCCGGATCACCATTGCCTTCCCTTCTATGCTCTCACCCTCTGCTTCAGCCATTGCAAGGCGGGCCAAAAGGTACTCATTGCGGGAATTGCCGGATCCTGATTGTGTTTCCTGAATAGGCTCCTGCTGCACTCTTTCGGGCTCCGTGGCCTTATGCGGGAGCTCTCCGGCCTCCGTTTCCTGCTGAATCTCTTCCACCGGCTCCTCTGCCGCCATTATTTTGCATATTATGGCCGCCGCAATCAGAATGGCCGCAAATATTACTGCTGCCCTCCTGGCCGCTCTCAACCTCCTCCGGATCCTCCGCTTTTTCTTCACATATACTACACGCAAAGAAGGGCTCCCGGCTCCCCTTAATGAAAAAGCCTTTGCATTTCCCGCTTGCGTCCTTCTCTGCCTTCTTGCGTTTCTCTCCCAGGATCGGCTCTCCCGGACTTGGATCGGGTAACTTTTCATTGCAAATCCCCTCCAATGCTTTCATTACTGCTGCCCCCTTCAAATTTTGTGAGCTCCATCTCCTGCTTCTCCTCATTAAACTGGATACTCAGGAAAGTTTTGCATTGCAAGCAGCGCCCGGCCCCCTGGTTGATCCCCATTTCCATGAATATACTTTTGCAGATCCACAGCTCCCTCCCGCACTCCGGGCATATCCCTTTATACCTTGTCCTTTTGTCCTGCTCCATTGTTCGCACCTCTCAATCTATTTCTTTCTTATCAACTGTTAAAGTCGGGTTTACCAGTTTGATCCACTCCATTGGTATTTTCCCATTAGTTTCTCTCAGCAGATCATTGATCCCTTGCGCTGCCTCCCCTTTTGTCACATACTGCTCAAATGAAAATTCTATTCTTACCGTTTTAGACACATAATCATCCAAAACTACCGGCACCGGATTTTTATATTTTCCCAATTTTATTCCTCCTTAAAATTTGCTTGCTTATCCCCTTATAACCCCACCGCCGCAAAGGCGGCGGGATTGATATTGATTATTTTTTGATACTGAAGCAGACGGGCACCCGGAGAGCGACGGAGCAACTGTCGTAGTCGGCAATGCCATCGTCGTTGACACAGCAGGCATAGGTAGAATAGCCCGCACACACAGACAGCAGCCACCAGTAGGCCCTCTCTCCGTCCTGGTCAAATTTCACCCGGTTCCTGGGATCCTTGAAGAGCTCAAACTGCTGCCCTTCCTCCACTTCAGAGGCCCAACTATCGCCAAATACCTCAAATTCAGACGGGAGCCACAGCTTCAGCATGAAGCGCTCCTCTTTCCCTTCCACAATCTGAAGGCACTCCCTCTCACTGATCACCGCCTTCAGCTCCTCAGGCAGGATGGCCCATACCTCCTCATTCAGATACCGGCACAAATCCGATTCTTTAAAGCCTCCGGTGCTTCTCCCGTTCTCATTCCACACCACACGCTCAGCCAGGAGATCCTTGCTTACAAATTTCACCTCTTCCTCTGTAATATCTGCCACCACATACACCATTTTCTGCCCGGTGAGCAGATTATCAGAGATTTCATCCCCTACTTTCAAAGAGCCTGCTGCCACCAGTTCCTTCACCTGGCCCCAATTTGTTTCCTCTGTTCTTTTCCTTGTGATTTCCATGCGTTTCTTATCCTCCTTATATTTTCTCAGGCTATTGGCCGCCTGCTGCCTTCTGTAATTCTTCCAGGGTTTTCTCTGCTCCCTCATACCTTTGCCCCTGCTGTCACAAGTGCAACATGGATCGCCTTCACCTTTACCTCTCCAATCCCTTTTATTTTCCGTATTTCTTCCAGTGCCTTGGGGAGATTGAAGGAAGGGGCCGCCTGCTGCCGCCCGGCCTCATATCCTGCTGTATATCCCCGCTCATAATATCCGGCAATATGGCTCTCCATGGTGCTGTGATCCATTTTCCGGATCCGGTCAAATTCTTTCCGGTTTACCTCAACCGCCTTTTTCTTCTTTGCCATCCGTGTTCTCCTTTCCTGCTCAGCTATTGGCCGCCTGCTCAAATAGTGTTAATTGGCCATCGTCCAGTTTTCCAACCTCATTCCCCCAACAATCCCAACCTTCAGAATGCTGCCGGGCAAAAAGCTCTATGTAATTCAGATCATCACCCATAAGCTCCCGGATCTTATCCCGTACCACTTCCGGCTTCTGAGAATGCGGGCCAATTACCTCCTCAATAATTTGGCTCACCTTATTGCTTTTCCTGCTTGGTTTTCCTCTCGTGCCAATGAAGCAGGCCTCTGTATTGCCTCTAGTCCACCGGCCCAGGCCAAAAAATTTCCCTTTACCGCTTTTATTCAGCTTGATCCACTGAAAACCTATGGTTTTATACTTGAATCCCCATGCCTCCATGAGCTCAATGCCTTCCTTCAGCATTGGGTATGTAATCCACATGAAAATTACACAATCCTTTGCCGCCAATTCCTTCACGGGAAGATCCTTTATATCCTGAATTTTCATGGTGTCATAATGTAGAGCACATGCTCCATTGCATTTCTTGTCCTGGTATCTCCACGGCGGATCTGCATAAATCACATCATACTTTTTCACCGGGGAGAAAATATCTATTTCAGCCATGCCTTCCTCCTATCTGAGCCAGGTTTCAGCAATCACCGGATCCTCTCCCTCAGTCCGGGTGAGCCGTGTTGTGAATCCTGCTGCCTTTATATCTTTTCTTATCTCCTGAAGCGTTTCCCTCTTAATGAGCGTATTTGTGGGCAGATTCCTGGCCCCTTCCCATACCCTGGCCACATAGGCATCCGGGTAATCTTTGGGATTTTTATACACCGCTATTGCCGGAAAACTCAGATCCGAAAAATCCACCTGCCTCAGGCTCTCCATGAGCTTCTCCTGCTGCTGCATCCTCTTCCTCCTCTAAATAGTTCTTTTCAAATTCCTGCATCCACTTCTCATGCCCATACTTGGCTTCAAAGGCCCTTTGTGCAATCTGCTTCAGCTTCCGATCCACCTCTGCATTATTGTGGGGAGCCTCCGGCCCATACTCATGGTGACGCTCAGCGCACATATAGCCCCACAGCCCATAATGCTCTGCTTTCTTCCTGAGGGCACCAAACCGGCCATATATAAAATGGTGCTTATGCAGGCCGGTGTGCTTCAGCTCTCCATAATATCCACGCTTTTCAGCTTCCTCCCTGCACAAATAGCACTCCCTGATCCGGGTGTCCTGAATGATACTCTTAGCCATTGAGCACCTCCCTGAGTTCCTTCGCAATCTCCTCCTCCGCATAGGCCGCCTGATCTTCTGAATAAATCACCGCCATATTGGCTATGGTGATAGGGATGCCCCACTCCTTGGCCTTCAGGAGCTCTCCTTTCATTCCCTCTGAAATGTTGGTGAAGATCCTCAGCTCCCCGCAATCCTTCAGGAGCTCCAACCCCATCCTCATGCCTGCTGCCCGCTGTGATTTCACATCATCATTGAGCACCTGGGCATAGAACAAATGAGGGCAAATGGGGATCTTTCCCTCTTCAATCACTGTCATGCAAAAGAATTTTGCAAGCTCCAAATTCGTGGCCTTATCTCCCCGACTGCCATATTGTGAGCATATATAAACCCTCTCCATGCTCTCCTCTTTTTCCAGTTCCCTGAGCTTCTCCTCTGCTTCATGGTTGCTCATGCTGTACTTGGGCCCTCTCAGCTTCAGCAGCTCCTCAGCCGCCTGCCCTGCTGCCCTCATGGTTTTCTCTGTCATTGTTTCTCTCCTTTCTACCAACACGGCCTCACCGTGTAGGGATCCATAAAATCCATATCTTCCGGATCGGCATATGCTATTTGCACCCGGATTCCTGCCCGCACACATTCCACTATTGAATGCACCTCTGTAATACTCCGGTAATTTTCAGCAATGGCATCCATCACCGCATCTGTTACTGCCTCCACCGCCTTCTCAACCTCTTCCCTGGTTCCCTTCACATTCTCCTGCATTGCCTTCCTGATTGTTTCTCTCATGGTTCTGTATTCTTCCAACTCTCCAACTCCTTCCTGAGGTCTGATTGCATTATGTTCTCATATTCGTGGTGATCGTCCTTCATGGTGTAGGTGTGCCTCTTCCCCTTCTCAATCAGCATTTTCCACAGCTTGGCATTTTTCACCGGCTTCCCTTTTGCATTGATCCACCCGCTCTCCTGCCACTCCTTTGGCCACTCCTGCTGCATGGAGATTAAAATGTGGCTGCACTTGGTAAATACCAGGGCTCTGCATGGTTTTTTCAAGATACAAAAGGCATTGATCATGGCCATAAGGTTCCCCTGGGCTTCTGTGCCCTCTTTCACATGCACAAATCCCTGCCGGGTATCCAGGCGATCTCCTCTTTTACATTCCACCAACCACATGGCCACCCCATCCCTCCTGGCCGGGCCCCTCCATGTGCTCTCAATGAATATGCTTATCTCATGCATCCCCTGAATCACCTCCCGGATCAATCTTCCTCATGGTGTAGTGCTGATATGGGAGCCCCGTCACCGGGTTCTCACCATTCACAAGAGAATCCTTCACAATGTACCAACCTTTTTCCGGTTTTGGCTCCTTCCTCCACCTCCTGCTGTGAATCACTTCCTTTTGCGGCTGAGGTATGATCAGATTCCTGCTCCTAGAATATGAGCACCCCTCCTCCTCTTCCTTGCTTTCTTTCTTCACTATGTACTCAGCAAGATCCTCAAACTCCCCATCCTCATACAGCGGGTGGAAGCTCTTGGATCCATATTGCCAAAACTTCAGCACCAGTTTTTTGGTGTTCAAATTCTGATCCGCTATATCCTCAATGATCAGGTGGTGGTGACATGCTCCCTGCTTCCCTCTCTCCGTGACAGCTATCCACTTGAAGGGGATCCCCGCCTTCTTGTACACCTTCCTCATATCAGACAAGAATTTTCTCAGTTGCTTCTTGGCCTCTTTGAAGGAGCCCGGCCTCAGCTCTTTCTTGTAGCTCAGAATCAAATGCCAGTCACCCTCATGGAAATTGGCCAGGATCAACCTCTGCACCTTTTTCTCTCTGTTCGTCTTATTCTGCCGGGCTATGTCCTCAGGTGTCCTCTTTCTTTTTGGCCCCCTCTTCACTCCTGGGGCCCCATAATTACCCGGATAGTATTTTGCAATCTGCTTCACCCATCCCAGGTCATATATTTTTTTCCAGTACAAACCGTATATCACCCCCATCTTTAATATCTTGATCAAGTGCTTAACAAGGCCGAAAAGCCTTGATTTTAGCCGCTTTTTCACTTGACCTGGATGCCCAAAAGTGATATACTGTCTTTAGGTGTTAGTATGTCCTCAGGGCATATGTCGGGAGCAGATTTCTCAGATCTGCTCCCGTTCTTTTATGTAAACCATTTACATCACCGCCACCTTCCTGGCAGGCATGGCCGGATCCGGATGGCTCTCCTTCTCCTGGTTCTCCACCCTTCTCTTGGCCACCTGGATGCAGGCTTTGGTGAAGCGCTCCTCATACCCTTCTGAGAGGGTGATCTTCACCTTTACTTCCCGCCTCATGCCAGGGCCACCTCCTTCTCTGCTTCTTTTGCAAGCTGAATACCAATGATAATGCTTTTCACATGCTGCCGCTCATTGGGTGACAGCATTCCATAAAGCTCTGCAAATTCCTTTGCATCGTCCATTTCGGTTCTCTGAATCGGTTTCTCTTTTACTGTCATACCGTTTCCCTCCTATCTGCTTTCTAATAATGGTGTAAAGCTCTTTTCCTGAAGGCCTGCCATCATGGCCCACATTCTCTCTAACCGCTCCATTTCTTCCGGTGTTGGGATCTCCGGCTCTTCTCCTGAAGAATCTCCAAAAATCCGGTGTTTTTGTATGAATGCCTCAAAGAGGAGCTCCTGCTCTTCCTTCAGCAAATCCCGGTAAAATTCAAATTCGATCCGGATCTGTACCTCCTGGGCCTTTGTACATTCCACAATGAGAATGCTCCGGGAGCCCTGCCCATACCTCCGGTGGTACTGCCCTTCTTTGTCATTCTTGGCCCGGTATACAATTTGAGAGAGCAGCCGCCGCTCAAACTCTCCCCGGTATTTGATTTCATGCCGGGCCACCTGATCCTCCTCAAATTCCAACTGATCCACCCCATACTTCACCATGAGCTGCCTCAGCTTCCGCTCTGCTCCTTCCTTTTCCCCTCCCACCCCACGCTCTGCCAGGGCTTTCAGCTTTTGAAGGAGAGCCTTTTGCTTCTCATTCATGGCCGCCCTCCTCGATCTGCTTCAGGGCCTTCATAAATGCCTTCAGGTATTCCTCTTCCTGGTTCCAGTTCATATTGATCACATCTTCAGCCAGTACATTCAGAATAACCTTGGCCTTCTGCCGCCTCCGTTCTGCTCTCTGCCGTGGGCTCTCTTCCTCAGTTTCAAATTCTTCCTGCAATCTTGCGATCACACTGTCATCCAATGTATTGAGCAGCTCCACAGCCTCCCCATGCCTGCCTTCCGTGATAAGCTGCACCGCCTTCTCCTCCACCTCTGCCCGGTGATCCATTTCTGCCTGCATACGCTTGATCAGGCCTATTTTTCTATCAATTTTCCCCGCTGCTTCATAAAATGGGAGCTTATTTCCACATACCGGGCACCCTGCACCCGGTTCCACTTTGTAGAGCACCCACTGATCTCCCTGGGGCGCTTCCTCCTGTCCTTCTTTAGTGCATATTGCAATCACATAATCTCCATTAAAGCTGCCATTGTGAGAGTATCTGAGAAAATTTCCTACCTCTGCCAGGCTCAGCTTCCCCTCCTCTTTTTCCAATACCAGTATGCTGTTATCATGTGCATCCTGATCCCATACCGCCTCAATTTTTTCCGGTGCCTTCATTGTTTTCTCCTTTCTTAGCATGGCCCTCCTTCAGCCCCGTGGAATGCGCCTGCCGGATACATCCATTTTCCTTTTACATAAATATCACTTACCCCAAATTCTCCCGTTATTAGGCTTCTTATGGCTTCTTGATCCCCATGGTATACACAAGAATCAGCAGCCCCCACAAATTCATCCAGGTTACACTTATTGTCTAAAGTGAATCCTAAAATCTTCTCGTCCTGCCTTAATAGCTCATAATCCTCAGGGTATAGCTCCCTAATTCCTGCAAATAATTTGGGTGTAGAGAAGATGCACATTGCACAACTGCACCGATTCCACCCCGCCCTATAACACGGATGCGGCGCTATTCTGTTTCGCTTCAGCACTTCCCACACATCAATCTCCGAATAGTCAATCACTGGCCGCCATTGGTGTACTGTTCTATGAGCCTTCGCCTCTGCATTAGTCCTATGTATTTCCATTTCGTTATACTTTGCCCGGCCTGCTGATTCCCCTCGCCTCTCTCCTGATACCACCAGGATCTTCACATTGCTTTTGGTCTTTTCCAGGTTAGAGGTTACGCTGTCTTGTACTGCCGCCTTTAGGTTCCCGCTGCACCATCTTCCTTGGTGCGTTCCTCCTTTTGCGGGAAATTTCCCTCTTTTCCCTCCTATCTCTTCCAGGATCCTCAGCCTATCCAAATTAGCCATAACACTATCCGCAACCATGATCTTCAGGTATGCGCTGCACCACCGCCTGCTCAGATCTCCGGTTTTTGCAGGAAATTTCATTCTGTACCCTAATTTTTTCAGCTCCTCCTCCATCTCTTCCGTTGCCTGCTCTTTGATTTTCAAGCACTTAATATAATTTTGAGAAGGCTTGCATTGCAGAATCTCCCCGGTTTCCGGCTCCATCCATTCAACCGGCTCACTGGCCCCCACTCTGTAAAGCTCACCAAAAAATCCATTTTTTCTCCATGAGAGCCTCAGCGGGATTCCCTCAGCTTCAGCTAACGCTTTTACATAGTTTTGAGTGCATCGCCAGTCCATTCTCCTGCTTGGGTGTCCTCCGTCTATATCGTGGTGCCAAAACTCAATTTTTTCCTTTGGCACCCCTAACTCAATCAGTTTGAAGTAGCAGGCTATACTATCCTTGCCACCTGATAACAACACAGCAATGAGATCGTACTCTTCCAGTGGAAAGAGGCTTTCCAAATATATCTTTTTAAAGTGTTCGCTGTCCGTTCTGCCTGGCTCCCTGGGTTTTATCCTTATCCCCTGGCCATACACCGGCGCATCCTTCTTTCCCAAT
>BLLT01000057.1 GCA_011958945.1 Lachnospiraceae bacterium
ACATCAGAAAATGCCTGCTTGGGATTTGGAAAATGGTTAGTTGAGCAATTGGCTATGTGGGAAGAATATGAAGATAAAAAGTTTGCGGTAGACCATTTTCAAAAATCCTGTATGGAGGATATAGATGCTATGGATGAAGCAAGGCTTGAAATTGATAATAGGGATATAGTGTGTTACAGGCCAACGAGTTTTGGAGAAGAATTGGATTTTTGGTTTGAAATAGAGTTTTTCATAGAGAATGGACAAATAAAGGCGGTATTTGATGTAAATATATAAAAGTTCAAGTTCCACTTTATTGAGCAGATAAAGAAAGCGAAAAATCGGGATTTGTAGGGGTGGTAAAATTTATGAATCAAAAAGTAAAAAAAATTATATTTTTATTTATAAGCCTTATATTCAGCGTTCCTGCATATATCATCTTGCACGAGGCGGGACATTCTCTGGTGGCTATACTTTGTGGTGCAAAAATAACGAAATTCAGCATTTTTGAAGCGTATATGAATTATGATGGTGGCGTATTTACAGAAACGTCATTATCGCTTTTTAATATTGCTGGTATGCTATTGCCAGTTCTATTATCTATAGCGTATATGATGTTTTATAGAAGTACAAGTGTTAATCAATTTTATAGAATTTTCTCTTTTATCGCTTTGGTTATGCCAATAGGAGCTATCGGTTCATGGATTTTTGTTCCTATATTATATTTGTTTGACATGGCACCCGCAGAAGATGATGTGTCAAAGTTTATAGTATCTTCTGGTATAGCCCCTTGGATAGTGGTGTTGGGTGCTATTACGCTTTTGGTTAGTTGTGTTTTTTTTGCTTGGAAGAAAAAGATTGTGCAAAACTATTGGAGCGCAGTTACATTTGAGGTATAAAATAGATAACCAATAGAACGTTAATCTATAAATTCCAGTTTATTGAGCAGATAAACAGAGCGAAAAATCGGGATTGATGGAGGGCAACTATGGAATATAAGGACTATATTAAGCAAGGCTTGAATGGGAACGCCCCATTAAAATTAATATTATGCGGAAATATACAGGGGACGGAAAATGATAAAGTAGGTGTTGTATCAGTTGTGTATGCTACAAATGATAAAGACTTAGCAGAACAGAAAATGAATGAATTGATTGCCGTCAATCCTAATAATTATTACATGGTTTATAGTGTGCCACTAAATGTTGATTTGACGGAACTTTCTCATTATCCTTCAATAGCAATTTCTAAAGATGATTTACAATAAAGGCAATTCCAATTTGTCGGGAAGTTGGAAATCCTACTACTAAAGAAAGGACGTATTTCTGCAAACGGTGTCCTGTTTACTTGAGAGAGGAAAAATTTATGGAACTAAAATTTGAATGGGACGAGGAAAAAGACCGTATTAACCGCCAAAAACACGGCATATCTTTTGAAACGGCTTCATACGTTTTTCGTGATGAATATTACATAGAGATGTATGATTTCGAGCATAGTATGGAAGAAGACCGTTATATTGCAATCGGTATGGTTGGCGATTTATTGTTTGTTGTATTTACCGAGCGAGGGGAAAATATCCGGTTAATCTCTGCAAGATTGGCAACAGAAAGTGAAAGGAGGCTTTACTATGACCAAAACTTTTACAATTAAGGATGGCCAGGCTCCTACGCAGGAGCAGTTGGAGGAAGTCAGGGCAGCGGCAAAGCGGGAAATTCAATTTGATGAAGATTCTCCTGAATTGTCCCCGGCAATGTTTAAGGCGTTCAGGTGTTCCGTGGCACAGCGCAACAGAAAAAAGAAGAACGCATAGAAATTCTGTTACGAATCAAGGGCGCACCACCACGGACTTTCCGGCTTATGTATTGAAAATTGAATCAGAACCACCCAAAATGCCGTTGCATGGAAAAATCCCAAGCAACGGCATTTCCTTATCTCCGCTTCATCCTGCTCAACGGGGAATCCTTATATGCCGGAGTTTTCTTCATAACATTCTTCAAAACCGTGCGTTCCTGCTCCGACAGCTTCTCATACCGGATTTGTAGCTGCGTACACATCAGGGCGGTGAACACATCCAAATAGGAACCCGGCACGGCCAGCGCCTTCTTTGCGTCCAGGGGAATCGCGGACTGCAACGGGATTCTGTTTATCCGCTTTCCCATCATGGAGATAGCGGCCGCATTCTCCCGAAGCCCCCAGACCTGCAAGCGTTCCCTGAACGAGCTGGAACAGGCCGGGATGATAATGCGTGTCCGTCAGGGAATTGGGGAAGTCAGCCACATCTATATCCTGCTCCCCAAGGAGGACGCTGCCCATGAATGAGAAGCTGGAAAAACTGAATCAGGAGCTTGAAAATACCGAAGCCAGGCTGCGGCGGGCGCAGCATAAGGAGAAAATGCTGGAACACCAGATAAAGACCCTGAACCGGAAGGAACGGACGCACCGGCTCTGCACCAGAGGGGCTATGCCGGAAAGCCATCTCCCCCACCCGGAAGCCGTGACGGATGAACAGGTCAGCACCATTTTAAAAGTATTGTTCCACCGGAGCAACACCAAATTTCTTTTGGAACAGGTTCTTGCAGAAAACCAGAAGGAGGATATGAAATGAAATTTTCAAAAAATGAGCTGAATGTTATTTGCCAAAATGCCGCACCGACCAAGGCGGAAACTCTTGCAGGCATAAAAGAAATCGTATCGGTAACAGCGGATTTAATGACAAAGTTAATCATGGAGAACGCCATCCGAAGACTGGAACGAATACCAGAACCAGAGTGCAGCCAGTTTATTGCCAGTGTAAAAGCACAGTTCCCGACAGAACAAAACAACAATTCTATCCGTCAGCGGCTTGCGGCGGCAAAAGCACAGGAACAGATTTTACAGGGGCATGACCTGTCAGGAAAAGAACGGTTCCGCCCGGAAACCCGCCACATGATTATGGTGGAAGTACAGAAACAATGCTTTGTTGGCTTTAAAGGGGAGCGGTTCCGCTTTTATCTCTCCGATGAAGGCTACAGGAACGCAAAGCGCAGCGAGCAGGAGGGAGAAATCAAAATAAAAAGCCATGCCGCCGTTGTTGACGGAAAGCTCTATCCAGATAAGAAACCGAAACAGCAGGAACGGTAAAAATGCGTGTTCAAAAATCAAAGTGCGCCGGGCGCGTCTTGCGGACAGCAGATGATTTCCGTAGATTTCCAATCTGCTCCAATCATCACAGGGGAAGCTACACTTCCCCTGCGCTGGCTCCGCCAGCTACCCCTTTGTATACTTGTCGCCTAAAAGTTCTTTGCATTGTAGGCTGCTTTCACGCAACAAGTTCTATAATTTTATCCTGATGAAAATGGAAAGTGTGCTTGACATTTGTAACAGTTATGCTATAATGAAATCACGGAAAGCAAACTTTCCATCAGAAAGGAGGTTCGCATGAAAAATCGATTGGAAGATTTGCGAAAGCAACGGGGAATCAAACAAGAAGATTTGGCTAACGCATTGGAAGTATCACGACAAACAATCGGTTCTTTAGAGAATGGGCGTTATAATCCATCTATTCAGTTAGCATTTAAAATTGCCCGGTATTTTGATATGAGTATTGAAGAAATTTTTATTTATGAGGAGGAGTCAAAATGAAAGAAAAAAAGCCATTTGTCATTGATATTTTAGTGGGTATCGGGTTAGTATGTGTGAGTTTTTTTGTTAAAGCTGACTACTATTCGACTATGATTTTCTCTATGGGTGTTGGAATCACGGCTGCTTCTATCGTACAGATCATCCGTATCACTTATTGGCAAAATCCTAAACGATATGCAGAATATGAAGCAAAAAAGAAGGAAGCCCATATCAATAGTGTTGATGAAAGAAAACAATATTTACGAATGAAAGCCGGTCATGTCACCTATCAAATCATGACATTTTCTTTACTCATCCTGTCGCTTATACTTGCATTGGTTAGAGTAGAAGTATGGATAATAGCGATGATATTCTTACTTTTTGTTCTTCAATGGCTGGTAGGAGTTATCGTGTTTCATATGTTGGAAAAGAGGATGTAACAGTGACCCAAATATAATAAAAATAACTAAATACCCACCGCCTATTAGCGGCACACCCAAGCAGGAAATCTGAAAAGGTATCCTGCTCTTTTTTTGCCCGGAATCCGGGAGAAAGGAGGGCGCACATTTGCCATGCCCGCACTGTAAAATCACAATCATTAAGCGGAGCAACAATGAATCCGCCGTTTCTGCCGCCGCCTACCAGAGCGGCGAGAAGCTGTTCTCTGAATACGACCAAGAGCAGAAACACTATCCCTACAAGAACGAAGTCATCCACAAAGAAATCATGCTCCCGCCCCATGTGCCGCCGGAGTATGCAGACCGCAATACTTTATGGAACTCTGCCGAAGCGCAGGAAAAACAATGGAACTCCCAGCTTGCCCGGAGGTTCGTGCTTGCCATCCCAAGGGAAATCCCATCGGAACAACACGCCGACCTTATCCGTGACTACTGCCGGGAGTTTTTTGTTTCCAAAGGCATGATAGCCGATTTTGCCATCCATGACAAAGGGGACGGAAACCCCCACGCCCATATCCTGCTCACCATGCGGGTGATGGACGAAAAAGGGCAATGGCTCCCCAAATGCCGCAAGGTATACGACCTTAGCGAAAACGGCGAAAGAATCCGGCTTCCGTCCGGCAGATGGAAATGCCATAAGGAGAACACCGTGGACTGGAACGACCAGAAATACGCTGAAATCTGGCGGCAGGGATGGGCGGACACGGCTAACCGCTACTTAGAAGCCAATCACCGCCCGGAACGGCTTGACCTGCGCTCCTATGCCCGACAGGGGATTGATAAAATCCCCACCGTCCACATGGGGCCAGCCGCCTGCCAGATGGAGAAGAAGGGAATCCAGACCAGCATCGGCAACCTGAACCGGGACATCAGTTTCGGCTGCGGAGCCACCGGGGACGTGATTGACTTTGTTTCCCGGCTCCACGGTATCGGCAGCAAAGAAGCCGCCCTCATGCTGGCGCAGGACTTCTCCATCCCCTATGAGGATAGAAAGAACACCGGGAAGCAACCCATCCGGCCACGCTTACGGAGGGAAAGCGAAGAACAGAAATTTAAGCGCATGGAGCGGCACTGTTTCCGGGTGTTGTCTGACTATTACCATCTCCTGCGCCGCTGGAAGGAGGAACACGCCCCACGCCAGCCGGATGAAGCATGGAATCCCCGGTTTGTGGAAGCCCTGCAGAACATGAGCCGGGTGGAATACCTGATGGACGTACTTCTATCGGGGGAACTTTCAGAGCGGGCAGCCCTTATCACAGGACACGGAAAGGAAGTGAGAAACCTTGAAAGGCGAATGGCAGAACTTACCGCCAGAGATACGGCAGGAAGTAAAGAACATGGCAGAAAACACCGGGCCGCCCCGGAGCGTTGAGGACGTCAAAGCTTTGCTGGAAACCACCGAAAAAGGCGGCTTCCGAAACAGCATCCGCAACTGCCTGACCGTGTTCCAGTGCGACCCGCTCCTGTCCGGGGCGGTTGCTTATAACCTTCTGACCGACCGCACCGACATTTTAAAACCTATCGGCTACAAAAGAACCCTGGACAGCCATGAACCAGTGCGTCACTGGCTGGAATTACTTCTCCAACCCCCGGATGTTTGCCGGATACGGCAGACAAAAAGGATGGGAACGGGAACAAAAGGCAAAAGCTGACGCTTGTGCCTTGACAACGGACACGGCCCCAACTACATCCGGCGCAGGCTGGAGGAAGAAAAGCACCCCTGCCCGACATGGTGGAACCGGAAGCGGGGACACCGGAACATCCGCACCAAATGGGAAAAGAAAGACCCTGAAAACGGGCGGTACGTCTGGGACTTTTCCGTGATTAAGGAAATCCTGATGAACCCCGTCTACACCGGCGCAATCGCTTCCCAAAAGACCGAGTACCGCTTTAAAATCGGCACTATCCGGGATAAGAAGCCGGAGGACTGGATTGTGGTGGAGGGGACGCATGAGCCGCTGGTGGACAAAAAGGACTTTGCGATTGTGCAGGAAAAACTGAAATCCCGCCAGCGACCGGGCAAATCCGGGGAAATCAACCTCTTTGCAGGGCTGATAAAATGCGGGGAGTGCGGAAAGGCTCTCACCATCCGCACCACGCATGAGAAGTTCCCGAAGCGGATTTTCTCCTGTAAAACCTACAATGCCTATGGGAAGCAGCACTGCACACAGCACCGGGTTGAGTTTGACACGCTCTATTCTCTTGTTCTGAACAAAATACGGGAGTGCGCCACCGCTGCCCTGACCGACAGCGAAGCGGTGGCCGGACGGCTGACCGACACCTGCCAGACCGAGCAGAAAGACCAGCGGGAAGCGATGGAGCGCACCCTTGCCAAAGACGAAGAACGGATTGAAGTGCTGGAAAAGACACAGAAGGAACAGGCGGAATTAAAAGCCAAGGTTGAGGAAGGCCGGAAACGCCTTGCCGACGAAATCCGGCTTGCCGTGGACGCAAGGCAGTGGGTGGAATCCATACAGGAATACCGGGACATCAACGAGCTGGACGCTTCCACCTTAAACCGCCTGATTAAAAAAGTGGCTTCGCCACTTCATAAAGAACCTTCGGTTCTTCGTCAATTCATGTCCGTCTGATGACGGACTTTCCTATATGGTAAAGAAATCGTTGTCCATGAAACCATAGACAGCGATAAGACAAGACACATTTCTATCGAAATCCATTTTAATCTCAAACCCATACCGGAAGTGGAGCAGGTCACAGGCTGACCGCTCCCCTGCTCCGGGGGATTCTTTAAAAACTCCATATATATTTCTTGACGTGCCGCCGCCCGCCAGAAAGCTGTATTGTTCCTACTAATTGGGGATAACACATTTCATAGCAAATGGGGGCATCCTGCGCTGATTTCCACAGCGAGTCAGCCAGTTCCTGTCTGCTGCAAAGCGGTGTCCTTGTAAAATCTCACCGTCACAGCAGTCCCTTCCCCCTCCGCACTTTCCACCTCTATCTGTGCGCCGCAAATTTTAGCCGCATGTTTTACAATTGACAACCCGAGGCCGGTTCCTCCCACCGCTTTGGAGCGGCTTTTGTCCACCCGGTAAAACCGTTCAAAAATCCGCTCCTGATGCTCTTTGGCTATACCGATTCCCGTATCCCTAACCGATAAAATCACTTCTCCCCCTTCCGCATCCACTCTCACATCCACTCTTCCGCCTTCCCGGTTGTATTTAATTGCATTATCGCAAAGATTATAGACAATGCTATATAGAAGCTGTCCATTCCCATAGAAAAAAACCGGTACGCCGGATACCTCCACCGCCACATGGGCCGCCTTTGCCTGGGGCATCAAATCTTCTGCCGCTTTCCCGGCAAGCCCATAAAAGTCAACATATTCCCGCTCCGTATCCCCCGCCCCTTCATCCAAATGGGAAAGGCTGATAATATCCTCCACTAGGCATATCATACGCTGGGCTTCTACATATATTTTATTGGCAAAAGGAAGGATATCCTCCTCCTTTACCCATCCGCTTTTCATCAGTTCCGCATATCCTGAAATAGAATGTAGCGGCGTCTTCAATTCATGGGAAACATTGGCCGTAAATTCCCGGCGCAGCCGCTCCGTTTTTTCTTTCCCCGTCATATTGAAAAAAAACAGCGCCGTTCCTATCGCCATATCCCCGGAAATAATCGGGCTTGCAAAAATCCGGTAATTTTCCTCTTCTACGGCAAACATTTCTTCCCCTTCTCCGCCTTTTAATACCGCCGGAAGGATTTCCTCCAGCCTGGGGTTTTCATTCACGGATAGCAAATCCGCCCTTACACAGTCTTTCTTCGTTCCCAGAATCCGCTTTGCCGTAGAGTTAATGCTCAGTATTTTCCCCTTTTGATTCAGTAAAATCATGCCTTCCTTCATGCTTCCGATAATAGTATCCAATTCCTTCTGCTTCCAGCGCAATTCTGTTTCCTTCTGGCGCAGCTGTTCCTGCTGGCTATCCATCCTTCTTAAAAGGGGCAAAAGTTCATCGTACCCCTGATTGGACAAAGGCCTGTCCAAATCCAGCTCATTAAGTGGGCTCACAATCTTTTTCGCAATCCGCACGGACAGGATAACAGATAATATGACCGCAACCGCAAATATCACATAGATTGGCTGTGTCATCCCAAAAATCAGCATGAAAATAGAATTTTGGGAAATGGAAAGCCTAAGTATGGTATCGTCCGGCAAAAGCTGGGCCGAGTAAAGGGAACGTTCCATCAGTGTTACCGAATATCTGCGGCTTTCCCCGTAGCCTGTGGCAAGGGCTTCTTTGATTTCTTCCCGTTCCAAATGATTTTCCATATCTGCAGTATCCGATTGACTGTCATACAAAACTGTTCCGTCCTCAGCAATCCAGGTTATACGGCAGCCTTCCAGCCCTTCCCCTTTAAGCCCCTGAAAGTACTCCAACCCTTCATGGGCAATCCCCTGTGCGGCCAATCTTACCTGCATTTTCAGCTGCGCCTGTTGGATATTGGAAAAGTATTCATAAAAAACTCCTGCAATCAATAGGATAGAAGCCAGAAACACGGCAAGGGCTACAAAACAAATAGATTGGAAGATGCGCTTTGTCATACATCCCCCCCTATCCGGTAGCCCACGCCCCGTACCGTCTCTATATAACTTCCACATTGCCCCAGTTTCGTCCTAAGCGTGGCGACATGCACATCCACAGTCCGTGTCTCCCCGGCATATTCAATTCCCCACACGCTTTCCAACAACTGGTCACGGGTAAATACCCGCTTTGGATTTTCCATCAGAATCCGCAGCAGCTTATGTTCTTTTAATGTCAGCTGGACACGCTCCCCATCTGCAGAAACCGCATATGTCTCCGGGTTTAATTCCAGAGCGCCCATCTGTAAAATCTTCCCTTTATCTTTATATCCAGCCTCTGTACGGCGCAGCACCGCCCTGATGCGGGAAATCATTTCCATCATGCCAAAAGGCTTTACCAGATAATCATCCGCCCCCAGATCCAGCCCCATTACCTTGTCATATTCCGTTCCCTTTGCCGTAGCCATCATTACCGGTATGCCAGCTGTTTCCTCCTTAGAACGCAGCCTCTTCAAAATGGATATGCCGTCCTCACCGGGCAGCATAATATCCAACAGAATCAGCCGCGGCCGTTCCTGCTGCAGTGCCTCAAAAAATCCCTTCCCATCCGAAAAGCCTTTCGCATCGAACCCCGCGCCGTTTAATGTATATATCATCAAATCCCGGATAGATTCCTCATCTTCTATGCAGAAAATCATCCCGCTTATCCACCTCCAATCCCTTATGCTCCCTCAAAACTGATTTCTATATCACACCATTTATTGGATTTCTCTCTATTTATAAATAATAATATAATCAGGAGGGATTGTCCATTTATAAATCATATTGCTCAGGGAAATCAATTTTCGTGGGCGGCGTGGCGGGCAAGGCATCCTGCCAGCAGTGCCCTGCCCGATGGCGGAAGGAATCCCGTAAGCGTCCGTTATATGGGACGCCGATTCCGCAATTTCCACCCCTGATTTTTCATTCAGGCAAAATAACGATGCATATTCCCGCTGCTTGCCCAGAGCCACGCTGTCCGTATATTCCCTGTCCCCCTCCCTTTCTTCTGTTCCATTTCTGCCCTCCTCCCCGTTTCCCATCCCCATCCGGTATGCAATTTCACACAAATAATCATTGCAGGAGAACTGTATCGCAGTCGATGCATCCCCCACCATCCCATGCCCTGTATGCTTCCAGCATTTTATTTTCCTCACGGCGTCCGCCATCGTCAACCAAATAACATCGGTTCATCCCATGCTGCCCATAAATTTTTTATTCCCCACCGACTTTTATCCCCACAGCCAGCGTTCCATCTTCTCCAAATTCATACCGCAGGCCATCTATCGTCTGCCATCCGGTCAGCTTCCTGCCATCCCTGTAATACTGCCAATGGCCGGAAGCATTTTTTGTCCATCCCAGGGCCGTAGCCGGTTCTATCGTGCGCTCCGCATAATGGCGCAGCAGATTGCAGGCCTCTGCACGGGTAAGGCATCCTGACGGGTCAAACAAATATCCGTCCTTGCCGTTCATCACCCCTGCAGTCTGCATTGCTTTTACCGCCTCTTTTGCATAAGCGGCCACCGATGCCTCATCCTTAAAAGCATTTTCCCCTCTGGCCGGAACCAATACCATTCCCGTTGCCTTGGCATAATTAAATAAAATAACCGCTGCTTCCTGACGGGTGAGTATCTGCTCCGGCATGATGCTGTCGATACTGCTGCCTTCGCCCGGGATACGATTCAAAATCCCGTTCTCCAAAGCCCATGATACATATGGGGCAGATTCCCCCGCTTCGTTCTCGTTCCCATCGCCATAACCTTCTTCCCCTTCCGCAAGGTTAACCTCTGCCAGCCGGGCCAAAGCCACTACAAACTCCCCTCTTGTCACTCCGCTTCCTGGAGAAAATGCATCCTCTCCTGTTTTTCCTATCAAATCCCTGCTGCTTACAAATGCAATATCGGCTTCGGCCCAGGAATTTTTTACATCTTTATAGGCAGCCGGGGCACGATAACCAATTCCATATACGGAAAAATGATTGGTGGCAAAACGGAGGATTTCCCCGTCCATATCATAGACAGACCGGGAAAGATAATGCACCTGGCCGTTCCCATCCACATAGATTGCCGTTACTCCCCCTGCATTCTCCCCTTCCTGCAAAATATAGGGAATCGCTACGCTGATATTTCCTTTTCCAAAATCATCTACGGTTTTTGCCCCTTTGTTATATAATATTTTCAAATCGTAAAGAGGCCGGCTTCCCGCCGCTGCTTTCGCATCCTGCAGGAGGGAAGAAGCATCTGCTTTTTTTACTACCAGCTGGGCATCGCCCTTCGCCTGTTTCTTCACCGCCGCAACCGCTGCCAAATCCATCCTTACAGACACGCCGGATTCTTCAAACACAAAATTAATACACTCAATTTTATTTTCTACCACCTGTTTCTGTACATCTTTGGGCAAATTTACAGTGATTTCATTGATTTCTTTGCCCGCATTTTCATCCCCTTCTGACCCAATATGGATATTCACAGAAATATTGCCCGCTTTTACACCCTTTCTGTCCGCTTCCTCCCTGGCCGCCCGGATGCCCTGGCTAATGTGGGCCGATGTGATATCCACCACCGCACTGCCATTTTCCGCCTCTGCCATTTTCGCACTTACGGAAACCGTTCCGCTTACTGCATCCGCCGCCTTCCCTTCTTCGTCATTTTGTCTGGAAAAAGGAATCTGGCTGTTCACCGTAAGGTTCCCTCCATTGCTTCCGAACAAACCATTTCCGTTTCCTCCCGAGAAGCCGTTCCCGCCTGACGAGTTGCCGCTGTTTCCTCCTGATGAGCTGCTGCCGCCTGATGAACCGCTTCCGCCTGACGATCCACTGCCGTTTCCTCCCGGTAAACTGCCGCCCGGATTATCGCTTCCCCCTGGTGTATTTCCGCCCGGATTATCCCCTTCTCCCGGATTGTCGCTCCCTCCCGGATTATCACTCCCTCCCGGATTGTCGCTCCCTCCCGGATTATCGCTCCCTCCTGGATTATCTCCTTCTCCCGGATTATCGCTCCCGCCCAGTGTATCGCCGTCTTTTTTCCAATTTGCCGTTATCGACACATCTCCCCTGGGCATAGTAAATATGGTATCCGCCAAAGCGGCATCCGCGAACACGCCTCCGTTATCGGAAGTCCACCCGTCAAAAGTATACTCCTCATAACTTCCCGCATGAACAGGGATTTCCTCTCCCGGCCGGTATTCCCCTGCTGCCGTTATTCCATTCCCGCTGTTATTTACCGTCAGAAGATAAAGATTATCAACCACCTTTAACGTTCCCGGCAGATAATGGATGATATAGCTGTCCTGATTAGTCACTGCCGCCCCGCCGATTGTAATCGGATATTCCCCCATGGTTCCCGTGTCCTTGGCCGTACAGGATAAAACCGGTTCTGTTTCCACTCTATCCTCATATGCCAATATCACAGGCTCATAGGTTAACAGCGGCATCTCCTCTTCCTTTTTCACCGTTATCTCTCCGGCCTGGAAAGTGATTTCCTTTTTTTCTATTGTGATTTCCACCGTTGCCATATTCGCCTCATAAGTATAATCCTCTGCCTTTGTAGCAGTAACCGTCACCGTTCCCGCTTTATGTATGGATGCCCTTTCCCCGGATATGCCAAGCACCGCCGGATTGGAACTTTCAAAAGTCACAGCACCCTGGCCGCTTCCGCCAGTTACGGACAACAGAAAGCTGTCATCCCCATAGGTTTTGACTCCCGCATCCGCGATTTCCATCACCTCCTGGGAACGCCTTATAATCGCCCCATCCGTTATTAGGTCAATCCGGCCGTTGCCAATCAAAGTACCATCCACCCGGATAGTTCCTTCTACCCTCAGGCTCCCTTCCACCGTAACCGTTACCCCCGGCGCAATGGTTACCTGGGCCTCAGGGCCAATGGTATAATCGCCCAAAACCGTAATATCCTGCTTCACTGTTACAATCGCACCGCCCGGCACATCCTCCGTTCCATCCCAGTAAGCGGCAGGTATACGGCCATCATCCACATATTCCACCAGCAAAAGCTGGACTCTCGGGCTGTCCGTAGTCACATTTGCCCCATAAGGGAATGCGGATTTTCCGATTTTCTCCACCCCTTTCCCTACATGAAACAGGGAGAACCCGGAGCATACCTGAAAGGCCTGGCTGCCCACATCCGTAACACTGTCGGGAATCACCAATGTACCGCTTAATTTGCTGCAATTGTAAAAAGCACCATACCCTATCTTTTCCAGCCCTTCCGGCAGCGCCAGCGTTCCTGTAAAACCATTGCAATTATAAAAAGTCTGATATTTGACTTCTTTTAACCCTTCCGGCAAAACCAGATTTCCTTTAAAACCCGTACAGTCAAAAAAGACCCTGTCCTCTAAAACAATCAAACCTTTCGGCAGTTCCAGGTTTCCGGTCAGCCCCGTACATTGGGAAAAAGCGCTTTCTCCTATACTGGTCAGGCTCTCTGGCAGCTTTAGCTGCCCCACCCAGTTGGCACACCCATCAAAGGCACCTTTCCCTATATGCAGCAGCCCTTCTGAAAAATTTACCCCTGTCACATTTTTATTATTTAAAAAAGCATTATCTCCAATTTCCGTTACCTGATAAGTTTTTCCCTTAATCTCCACTGTAGCCGGAATATTGATTACCCCCGAAGAAGTGCAATTCCGTACACGGACATAACCTTTACTTTCATCTATGATTTCATAATTAATCCCATCCACTTTATACTCCATTCCTCCGGGAGAAGGCGAATAAGATACCCCATTCAGTGTTACATTCCTGTAACCGGAACTATAGGCCATTCTGGCCACAGCTTCCTGCGCTGCCTCACATACAAAGCTGCAATTGTTAAATGCATAATTATCTATCTCGCACAGGCTATCCGGCAATGCTACACTCCCCGAAAAACCGGTACACCCATTAAAAGCATAGCGCCCAATACTTTCCAGATTGCCCGGCAATACCAGTTTTCCCCCTAAACCGGTACAGAACGCAAAAGCCCTTGTTCCAATACTCTTTACGCTGTTCGGAAGCGCCAAATCCCCGGTAAATCCGCTGCAATAGCCAAAGGCACCCTCTCCTATGCTGGTTACTCCATCCGGAACCACCAGCCTTCCGCTCAATTGATTACACTTATAAAAAGCAGATTCTCCAATATATTCCACCCCATCCGGCAGCCTAAGTTCCCCGGTCAAACCGGAACACATATAAAATGCCCTATCCTCTATACACGTCAAACCATCCGGCAAAACAAGTTCCCCGGTTAAGCCGCTGCAGCTGCTGAAAGCATATCCTCCAATATAGGTGATGCTATTTGGAAAAGAAATGCCTGTCAAATTATTATTAACAGCAAACGCCCAGCCTTCTATGGAAACCACCTGATATAAGTCCTCAGTTCCCGGCTTTTTCACCCATTCCGGTATCTGCAGATTGCCGCTACATTTCCTTCCGCTCATCAGCCGTACTTTTCCCGCCCCCACTTCCTTATAGGTAATACCATCCACCTCAAACCTGTCATTCAGCGCAAACAGCATCGGCACTCCCGCCAAATCCTGATTATCCTCACCTTCCACCCCCAAATCCCCCGCATCCTCTACGGATGGCGCCACATTCGACGAAACAGTTCCATTCCCTTCCCCTGATATATTCTCCCCAATTATCCCTTCCTCATCACCCTTCAAACCACTCCCCTCTATAGCATAAGCAGACCCTCCTGTCATCGACACAACCATCACTAACGCCAACACAATAGCAAAAATCCGTCTTTTCATCTCATCTCTCCTCACCAATATTTTTTTATTAAAACATTTGCATAACCAACACCCTTGGCTGAATATTCTCTCAATCCCCTATTCTCAAATAAAAAACTACAAAATCCCTAAATCCCGCGCCGCCAGCACCGCATCCGTCTTCCCAGCCACCCCCAGCTTCCGGTAATTTTCCTTCGTATGATACCTTACCGTCTCCGCCTTCATCCCAAGTTCCTGGGCAATCTTATTTACGCTCAGCCCTTCCGCCTGCAGCCGCAAAATATCCAGCGCCGTTTCGCAAAAATCCGGCCTTTGGGCAAGCTGGCGCTTTAAATAAACCGGATACCGCACCGCCATTTTCCCGGTTTCCGCCATCAGACGCGTGCGCCATTGCTTATCCGGCAGTTCCTTTTCCCAAAAAGCCTTCGATTCCGCTGCAAATAATTCCTGTGCGGCCGCCCCTTCCTCACTGGCCAACCGCAAAAAACCATATTCGCACATCTTCCTTAGCGCAGCCAGGAAATCTTCCCTCCATGCCCCTCCCATCCGCTGTTTCGTCATCGCCGAAAGCAGGTTCACTTCCATACGGATATAAGTCCGCTTAAATTTTTCCGTATAATAGCGCATCTTTTCCAACAGCGACTGTGCCTTCAAATATTCGCCCATAGACAGATAGCACCGAATCTTCGTAAGATACCGGTAACGCTCCATCACATAAAATTCTTTTCCTTCATCGGGCGCCGTTTTCATCCAGGCTTCCACCCCATCCTTATCCCCTTCATACAAGGCCAGCCGGCATTTTAACGCCTCTATATTGGGCAAAAGCTGTACCGCTCCCTGTTCCCGCGCCTTCGTTTCAAAAGAATGCAGGAGTGCTTTGGCCGTCTGCATCTCCCCATGGAAAACATTCAGACGTATCTGCAGCCCTACCGCCGCAAATTCGATTTCCATCATTCCGCCGCCCTCGGTTTCCATCTGAGCCCTGGTCAGCAAAGTCAATACCTCATAAGTGTCTCCGCCTTTTTCGTACAGGCTTTCTCCCAAAGCAACCTTTACAAGCCCTTTTCCGTAACGCCCAAGCACCCTCTCCACCAATCTGCCAATCGTAGCCGCCAGCTTCCTGTCCTCTTTGCTCCATTCGCAAAAATCCTTCCCCCCGTTCATCGTGCTTGGGTAATTGCTGGTAACGCTGAATTCCGGCAGAAAAATCCCCCTGTCAAACAGCAGTGAGGGCACCCGCTTCATAATTTGAATGATATCCACGCTCCCCCTGTGGGGAAGGGCAATGTCCAGATAAACCAATCTGCTTAACGCTTCCCGCTTCTGCCCTCCCTTTGCCTTTTCCGCAAAATCTTTCAGCTTCCCATACCAATATTCGCTGTCTTCTTCCTGCAAAAGCAGGGAATAAAGCATACTCATTCCGGCCATCAGTATCACATTGCCTTCCGCTTCTTCTTCCCCCATTTGCAGATAGTAGTGCCGCAGTTCAAAATAATGCCCATTTCCCGGATTCAGCCTGGCATTGCGCACCAGAAGCTCCTTTACCCTCTCCCTTCTGCCGCAGCGCTCAAACATCTCCAATGCCGGCACAATCTGATTGTGCATCTCGTAATATAACCCTGCATTATAGGTATAATCCATCATTCCCTTAGAGCCGTACCTTTTGGCCGCCTTTTTTCTCAGAGCCTTTATCAATACAGGACGCAGCCGGTAAACCCCATTTGTGCAAAAAAGGAAATTCCCTGCCTCCTCTGCCTTTTCCAGAAGTTCCGATACCCGACAGTTGCCGGTGACCATCTCCGCCAGGGGCAGCGTAAACTCCTCCACCACGCTTATCTGCATAAGGAATTCCAGCAAATCGGTATCCCATTGCATCAATATAAAATTCTCCAGATAATCGGCAAAGGCGCTTTCTATCTCTTCCGTCAGTTCATCCCCCGGATGCAGCCCCTCCTTCATGCGCAAAATAGTATGCCGAATCACATATGCATTCCCCTGGCTTTTTTCCCTTATATATGCCGCTTCCTCTCCGGTAAAAGGAATCTGCTCCGCCGTCAGGTAATCCGTTATTTCCTCCTCTTTTAAATTTAAATCCTCTTCCGAAATAATAAGGAATCCTTCTTTGACATACAGGGGCATCAGCCATGAGGGCACAGGGCTTCTGCTTACCAGAATGAGCCAGACTTCCTGCTTTTTGCTCCATTCCAAAACAATTTTACGCCCTTCCTTGTTTTTCAGCATATGGAGGTCATCCACCAGGACGACAGCCTTATGCTCTTTTCCCCCGGCTTCCCCCGCCAATTCCTTCCATTCCCTCTCCTGCACATTTCCCAGCCCTGCCGTTCCTTCCCCGCAGGAGAAATGATGGTATCTGCGGTTTGCCAGATACCTCTTCACCAGTTCTGTTTTCCCATAACCCGTTGCCCCATAAATATACACCGTCTGCCCCAGCCGTCGCGCCGCCCGTAGCTTCTTAAGCGCCTCCCTGGGGGCTATATAGATTTCCTTCAAATGTTTCACACCTTTCCCCATTTGCTGCTAACAAACCCGATTGCCGGCCGTTTGTCGGCGTCATACCGCCCCTGTCCTGAATCAGGTTTCGAAATCATAAAAAAACCATCTGCTAAGTATAGAAATTTTCTATCCTCCAGATGGTTTTTATAAATTATCTGCAATATTCATCCCATTTAACCTCTTTTCACGAATTTTACCCCTCAGCTTTTTATATTTTACGTTACATGCGTCTACAAGTCCACTCTCCAAACGGGTAGTTTGAACCATTTTTTTCAGGATTTATTCATGAAATTTTAAAAGGTATTTTTAAATTCAGGGATTTGAATTTAATTCAGGGATTTAAATTTTTTTCACCGGATGCCTTATCACCGTCCGCTGCTTCTCCGGGGCACAGCGCCTGGGGTCGCTTAAATATATTTCGTGATGGAAACGGCCCTCTGACATATCGGCCGCCAGCCCGTTTTCCTCCATATACCGCTCCATCGCCGCTATAGTCGCAGGCTCGTCATCATAGCTTCCTATATGCATGCATTGCACACAAAGCCCTTCATCATAAGTAAAAAATTCCACTTTGGAAAAATCGGCCTGCTTCTTTTCGGTTGCCTCTCCAATCGCCCAAAGGAACTCCTCCTTTGTCACAAACTCCGGCAGACGAATCATGGATATCCACTCAAAATTTTCTTTATGGGCATAATCAATCCCCTTGCTGCATCGGGCCTGCACCTGCAGCCCATGGCCATCCGCCCCTTCCTGTCCGCACTGCCACTCATTGCCATCCATGCCTTCCTGCCCACATTGCTTCTCATTGCCATCCATGCCTTCCTGCCCGTTCTGCCACCACAGCCCCTCCAGCGGCGGAACCACATAGGAAAAATAGCCTTCCATCTGATGGCTGCCCTTATAACTCATTTTCACCGTAAAAGCAATGGCATATAACAGCCCAATAGCCGCCTTATACTCCCCTTCTTCCTCATTCGGGTCACCATGCCCCCTCACCGCAATATAATTCATCCTTGGAACCTCAATCATACCCGGCTTTTTAGGCGGCAAATAAAACTCCTTATACTCCTTCTTATAATCAAACGCCATCTCCATCACCATATCCCTTTCTCTTCCTATTTCACAGGCATTCGCAAAATGAATAACCTTGTCAGAATATTCTCTCCGCCCCCTTTTCATTTCAATGCCCATCTCACTTCTTCGCTTTTTTAGGCTTAGGTACCGGAAGTTCCTCCCATGTTGCCCTTACAAATTCATTCAGCAGCTCTTTATTATCGATTTCCTCAAACAGAAAATAATCCTTTGCCCCTTCATAAGGAGGTGCCGTTTCCAGCTCCGGCATCAGACGCCTTCCCGCTTCCGTAATCTTGATATACAGCTGGTCATTGCAAATCAGGGCAAAAATTTTCCCGTCCAGATACATTCCGTATTCCCCAAACATTTTCCGGTAGGTGACCGTTCCTGCGCCGGCTAATTGGTCGGCCACATATTTTACAAATTCTGCTTTAGATGCCATAGTATTTTCTCCTGTTCCGGTTCCGCAAATTTTGTCCTAAGGAGGTATCAGGCGCCGGCCTGGTGAGCTCCTTAGAACCTTGCCCCTTATTTTTTATGATAATATATCACACAAAATGCGACAACAGTATGTCATGTTCTGTGCCCAGTCATTTAAATTTATTACATTCTATTACCCGCTGCGCTAATGCCCCCGTCTTCCCATAAAATCCACCACCAGCCCTGTCAGGCAGGTATCCTCATATTTCGTGCCCTCATAAACATCTTCTATCACAAACCGGAAATGCACCTCCACCCCCTGCGCTGCCTTGATGCCATCCACAGGCAGGGAAAAATACTGGGGATAGATGGTGTCCTCCAATTCCAGATAAGCATACGGCTCATCCTCCACATACATCAAAAGCCGCTTCACCCGCCCATTCTCTTCCCAGGCCTTTTGATTTTTGGCATAACCGTTCACCACGCATATTTCGGTATAACGTATATATCCATCGTAAATATCCGGTTCTATATCCCCTTCAAGGAAGCTGACTATCCCCCGGGAATAATCATCCTGCCAATAGCCGTAGCCGCAGGCTTCCGTAATGGATATACTCTCCCCAATCCCGTATCCTTCCGCCCCTTCTGCCCAGGCCCTTTCCCGCGCTTTATATAAATCGCAGCCCAGGTTTTGGGCCCCATATCTTCCGTCCTGAGAGGGCAGCTCGGAAGACGCCGTTATCTCGCATATAAATTCGGACATAGCACAGAACTCCCCGCATGGCACATGCCACTCCGGAAAACCGTAATCCGTCGCATCATCATCGTATTCAAAAGAGCAGAACCTGTCCTCTTCCTCTGTGGATTCCCCATTTTCCCCATAGAAAAATTTCCTTACCTCCGGCTTTAATACCCAGATGGTTTCCGGCATCTCTATTATCGGCTTATCGCTGTAATAGTCCTGGATCTCCACCGCATTCAGCTGATTTTCGGAGGCATATTCCTTGAAATATCTTCCCTTTTCCCCTGCCCCTTCTTCACCACTCGCATAACAAATATACACTTTTTCCCCGCAGCCTTCCCATATCCTGCTGCCCAGTACCGCCTCTCTGTCGCTAAAATAAACGCCCCACAGTTCCGGATTATCCGCAAATGCCCCATCGCCCACCGTCAATGCGGCCAAAGAATCTTCTTCCATCCCCCTTTTTTCAAAAACAACATCCGTCAGCCCGCAGTTTTCGAAGCAATTCGCCCCCACGGAAACAATATCCCCGGATAGCAGCAGGTGTCCGCTAAAATCTCCCAGCGGCACATCCCGAAAAGCGCCTTCCGAAAATCCCGTTACCTTAACCCCTCCCAGATGCTCCGGAAATGATAGATTCCAGCTGTTGCCGATAAGACTGTGCAGCGTTTCCTCAATATCTTTTTGGTATTTTTCCCGGAAACCCTTTATCACCGCATACCGGCTGCCGTTTTCCCCCGTCTTTATTTCGTATTCGTAATATTTCTCCGCCTTTTGCCCTGTTTTTGCCTGTGCCGTTACGCTGTATGCTGACACCAGGAGGCACAGGGGCAGTATATGCAATAAGATATTCGCTTTTTTCATGTATCCTATCCATCCTTTCCAGACTGCATACCCACAGCTTTTGAATCTCCGCCTTCGCTTTAATATCTCCACCCTACCATAAACCCCCCGATTTTACAAGCATATTGGAATGGCCTTGAGACTAAGCTGTTACGCCGCATTGCAACAACAATCTTCCCAAAAAGCGCAGAGGCCGCTCCAAGTACCTGCTTTCGGTTGATGTAACCGTTGGT
>BLLT01000058.1 GCA_011958945.1 Lachnospiraceae bacterium
TTGGGATTGAAAATTTTCAATTTTCAATCTTTTCTCCTATTCCAGTTCCGCAATTGCTGTTTTATTATTCCAGTTCCGCACGTTCTGTCACAAGCCCCTTCTCCATCAAAAATGCCGGGGCATAGGACAATTTCGCCTTCCGCAATCCCTCTTCCCCAGTGTCTTCCTCTCTGTTAATATAACGGTAGCCGGCGGCCTCATTCTCCACAAACTGCTGGTTAATCATGGGGTATGCCCCTTGTATCTCGGCAAATGCCTTTTCAATATGCACCACAAACATGTCTTCCCCGCAAGGCTCCCCCAACGAAAAAGCCACTACCTTCCCGCCAGCCCGGATAAGCCCGCCTTTCAGCCCTAACTTTTCACGCATCTTTAAAGCATTTATGGTCACGCAGAATTCCTTGTGCTTTTCCCCTTTCTCCATGCAGCCGTTTTGCTCCTTCCAGATTTCCGCCATGGCTATGCACTCTTCCACGTTTGCATCCGAAATCTTCTCGTAGCTCCAATCCGGAAAATTTTCTTTAAAGCGATTGATATGATTCCTTTTCCCATGCAGCTTCTTGCCCGACAATGTAATCAGGCGTTCCGATTCATATACATAGTCGGCCGCATCCCTGTCATATTCTACTTGAAATCTTCCAGGATACAGCGCCTCCAGCTTTTCAAACTGGGCAGGAGAAACCAAATGCATTTTAAAAGGCCGGCCCTTTTCTTCAAAAAATTGAACTAAAACATCTACTGCCCTTTTCAAATCTCCGTTCCCTAATGGGCAGCTCACAGACAAATCCGCCTCGTCCGAAATAAAAACAAGCATGTCCTCCACAATGGCATAACGTATTTCATAAAAAGGCGCCCACAAGAAATTGTTTGCAAAAGTAAACTCGCAATTTCTCATCGGCACCATATCATAATAATGCCGAATAATCCCTTCGTCCTCTATTTCAAGTTTTTTCCAAATAATATCCATCGTACATCCTCTCTTATTTTTTGGTATCTTATTTCGTAAACTTTATAAATCAACAACCATTTACGCCATACCGCTTTTGTATTGAATATTCTTCCATTTTTTCCTAAACAGTATACAACTTTCCTCAATTCCTGTACAGACTTATTTTTTTCATCCATATAATTAGGGGGTAACGGGTTAAATTTTCCAGTCCTATTCCGCATCCACGGCCCTTAACACGCTAATCTATATATAGTACATATAGAAATCATCCTCCCGGATATTGACAGCCCTCCCCACTCTGGGTAAAATGTATTTACTGTCTAAAATATGTACGGCTTTGCAGAAATTTCGAAAAGCCTGACACGGCATTGCACTAATTACTGAATCAAAGCCCCCGCTGCAAGGAGGATTTCATCATGATATTATCATGCCAGAATATATGTAAATCATTTAATGATAAAAATATACTGCAAAATATTTCTTTCCATATCGAAGACCAGGAAAAGGCCGCTATTGTGGGTATTAACGGGGCAGGTAAGACTACTTTGCTCCGGATTATTGTAGGGGAATTGCAGGCCGATGAGGGCAATGTGGTCCTCTCCAAAAATAAAAGCCTGGGCTATCTGGCCCAGAACCAGTCCGTAGACAGCAATCACACTATCTACGAGGAACTGCTGACGGTCAAACAGGACTTAATCGACTTAGAACAGCGTATCCGCCAAATGGAACTGGAAATGAAATCGGTTTCCGGAATTGCACTGGAAAAGCTGATGGATTCCTATGCCCTTCTCACCCATCAATTTGAGTCAGGCGGCGGATATTCCTACCGCAGCGAATTAGCAGGCGTCCTAAAAGGGCTGGGATTTTTGGAGGAAGAATTCGGCAAACCTGTCTGCACCCTCTCCGGAGGCCAGAAAACCCGGGTAGCATTAGGCAAGCTCCTGCTTTTAAGCCCTGACTTGATTATCCTGGATGAGCCTACCAACCATTTGGACATGTCTTCCATTGCCTGGTTGGAAACTTATCTGTTAAACTATAAAGGCGCTGTTATCATCGTCTCCCACGACCGTTATTTTCTGGACCGGATTGCCAATAAGGTGATTGAAATCGACCAGACAAAGGCAACTTCCTTTCCAGGCAATTACAGCAGCTATGCAGTGAAAAAGGAAGAACTGCGGGCCGCCCGCCTCAAAGCCTACATGAACCAGCAGCAGGAAATCAAACACCAGGAAGAGGTAATTGCAAAGCTGAAGTCCTTTAACCGGGAAAAATCCATTAAGCGCGCGGAAAGCAGGGAAAAAATGCTAAATAAAATCGAGCGCCTGGAAAAGCCCACGGAAACCCGCACCGATATGCATATCTCCTTAGAACCCCGGATTGTCAGCGGAAACGATGTGCTCTATGTGGAAAACCTTTCCAAATCTTTTGGGCCTTTGCAATTATTTCAGGATATTGGTTTTGAACTGAAACGGGGGGAACATGTGGCCATTATCGGAGACAACGGTACCGGCAAAACAACCATCCTGAAAATAATCAATGGCCTGTTGGAGCCCGATACCGGTTTAATCCGTATGGGAACCAACGTACATATCGGCTATTATGACCAGGAACACCACGTGCTCCATACGGAAAAAACATTGTTTGATGAAATTTCCGATGATTACCCTACCCTTAACAATACCGAAATCCGCAATACATTGGCAGCTTTCCTGTTTACCGGGGATGATGTCTTTAAACGGATTGGGGATATCAGCGGCGGCGAACGGGGAAGGGTTTCCCTTGCCAAGCTGATGCTGTCGGAGTCCAATTTCCTCATCCTGGATGAGCCTACCAACCACCTGGATATCGCTTCCAAGGAAATCCTGGAGGATGCGCTCAACAGCTATGAAGGAACCGTCCTCTATGTTTCCCATGACCGGTACTTCATCAACCGCACAGCCAGCCGTATTCTGGACTTGTCAGGCCGCGCCCTGACCAATTATCTTGGAAACTATGATTATTATCTGGAGAAAAAGCAGGAAACCCTCGCCGCTTCCCTTTCCGAAACGGCTTCCCTTTCCTCTGGCAACGCCACCTACAGGGAACAGGAAACCGCCGCCAAGCTCAATTGGAAAGAACAAAAGGAAAAACAGGCCAGACAGCGTAAAAAGGAAAATGAACTCAAACGAACGGAAGAACGAATCGAAATCCTGGAAAGCAGAGATGCCGAAATCGATGCGCTGATGGCCAGGCCCGATGTCTGCACCAATGTGGCCAAACTCCAGGAACTCTCTAAAGAAAAGGAGGGCATACAGGAGGAACTGGAAAGCCTGATGGAGCGGTGGGAAATCTTGGAGTCGGAATTAAGCTGAACCATGTCAGTGCACTAAGCAATGTGAACGGTGTGCCAGGGCATATTGGAAAATCCGGAACGTCTATGGACAACATAGACCTCCGGATTTTTCAATATCTTCTCACATACTCTCAAATGTCTTCCTGATTTCCTTAATAAAATCCCCGCTGTTTAGCACAGTAACATCCTTAAGGCTGGTAATCAGCGCCAAATCCTTTGTCATCTTCCCGGCTTCAATGGTAGCCAGCGTTGCCTTGTCCAGCTTGTCCGCAAATTCCACCAATTCGCCGATGCCATCCAGTTCCCCTCTCTTTCGCAATGCCCCTGTCCATGCAAAAATCGTAGCTACGGAATTTGTCGAAGTCTCCTCTCCCTTCAGATGCTTATAATAATGCCGCTGTACCGTTCCATGAGCCGCCTCATACTCATATACACCGGTAGGGGACACCAGCACTGATGTCATCATAGCCAATGAACCGAAAGCAGATGAGACCATATCGCTCATCACGTCTCCGTCATAGTTCTTGCATGCCCAAATGAATCCGCCTTTGGCCTTCATCACCCGCGCGACTATATCATCAATCAGGCTATAGAAATATTCGATGCCTGCCGCATCAAATTTATCTTTATATTCCTCCTCATAGATTTCCTGAAAAATATCTTTAAAATCATGGTCATACTTTTTGGAAATCGTATCCTTTGCCCCGAACCACAAATCCTGCTTCGTATCTAACGCATAGTTAAAGCACGCCCTGGCAAAGCTTTGAATGGAAGCATCCGTATTATGTACCCCCTGCAAAATACCTGCTCCCTGGAACTCATGGACAGTTTCTTTTATCACAGTTCCATCCTGTGCCGTATATACCAATTCCGCTTTTCCCGCCCCGGGAACTTTGATTTCCACATTTTTATAAATATCGCCATACGCGTGGCGGGCGATGGTGATGGGTTTTTCCCAGTTTTTCACACAAGGCTCAATACCCTTTACCACAATAGGTGCCCGGAATACTGTTCCGTCCAGAATCGCACGGATTGTTCCGTTAGGGCTTTTCCACATTTCCTTTAAACTATATTCCGTCATCCGCGCCGCATTGGGTGTAATTGTGGCGCATTTCACCGCCACCCCGTACTTCTTCGTAGCCTCCGCCGAATCCACCGTCACCTGGTCATCCGTCTCATTCCGGTGCTCCAAGCCCAAATCATAGTACTCCGTCTTCAAATCAATAAAAGGAGTCAATAATTCATCCTTAATCATCTGCCAGAGAATCCTTGTCATCTCATCCCCGTCCATCTCCACCAACGGTGTCACCATCTTAATCTTTTCCATGCTTTCTCTCCTTACCTTTCTATTTTCTAACTGTTACCTGAAATCCTAGTTTATAAAGTCCTGCCGGGCTGATTATCTGCCTTCACCCTTCATTGCTGTAAATATTATACAGCCCGTTTTTCACCATATTATCATAGGCATTAATCATATGCTCATGAGCCAGGGCCTGCGCCCTTTCCCCGTCCTTCGCTTTTATAGCTTCCATAATCTGGCGGTGCTCGTCATTAGATACCTTCCCCCGCCCCCCGTTTGTGAGAGTCTTCTTCCTCACCCGGAGCACATATTCATGAAAATCCACCAACAGCCTGGCCAGCTGTTTACTGTTGCAGGCTTCATACAAAATATGATGAAAACGATTATCCAGTTCCGCCATCTGGTCCAAATGGCCTTTCTCCGCATGAAAATCAGTCAAATACACATTTTCTTCCAGTTCCTCCAACTGTTCCTCCGTGATATATTCGGTAGCCCATTTGGCACACAGCCCCTCCAGCAGGGAGCGGATCATATAAATATCCTGTACATCTTTCGCCGTAATCCCGGTCACATACGCTCCCTTATTGGGAATAATCTGAATCAGCCCCTCCAGTTCCAGCTGACGGAAAGCCTCCCTGACCGGCGTCCTGCTCACGCCCAGTTCTTCGCCAATAGCAACTTCCTTTAATTCTTCATGCTCTTTATACTTTCCGTTTAAAATATCCTCCCTGATTTTACTGAATACACGCCCTCTCAAAGAATACTTGTCCGTTACCTGCTGTTTCAAATCATAACCGCTCATTTCAACTTATTATACTCCTTTCGCATGCCTTCCCATATTCAGCACTAAGTATAATTGTATACAACCATATTTTAAGTGTCAATACACAATTTTAATCAATTTCCCGACATTCACCATTCCCCAGCCCTGCTTTGTCCATGGCTCATGCAAATCTGTAGCGCTGTAATTTATTTTTCTTTTCACCTGTTCATTGGAAAACTCAGGATTTTTTTGCAAAAGCAGCGCCGCTGCACCGGAAACAATGGGCGTCGCCATAGAAGTGCCGCTTTTTTTCACATAGGCATTCCTATACCCTCTAAAGGAACTGCGGCAGCCCACATTGCAGGAAATAATATCCGTTCCCGGAGCCACTACATCCGGTTTTTTCACCGCATAGGGGGAAGGCCCCCTGCCCGAATAGCTTTCGCAAAGGGAACTTCTTCCTGAATAAAACCCTCCATCATGGCATCCTACCGTAATCACTTTCTTGCTGGAGCCCAGGGGAGACAGAGTCATAGGGTCAGGCCCCATATTCCCCGCCGCGCACACTACCACAATCCCGCTGTCCCAAGCCTCATCCACAATCCTTAACAATTCCTGCATCCTTTTTTCATTCTCTATATGGCCTATCCCAATGGAAATATTCAAAACCCTGATCCGATACTTATCCTTATTTTGTAAAACCCACTCCACGCCCCGATACATATCGTCCATATTGCCGTCACCATTGCGATCCAGCACCTTTCCCACAATCATACGGCACCAGGGGCATATCCCTTTATACATCCCCCCGGAAGCCTTCCCGCTGCCCCCGATGCAGCCTGCCACATGAGTTCCGTGGCCGCTGTCATCATAGGGGCTCTTTTCCCCATAAAGGAAATCACAAAATGCATCCACCCTGTCCGCAAGGTCAGGGTGATTTCCTATCCCTGTATCTAAAATCGCTACCCGGATGGCATTTTCCCTGGAAAAGCCCCTCCCCCTACAGGAATCCACGACCTCATCCGTACAACCGATTTGCTGTCTAACTCGAAACATAAACCGCTCCCGGCTTTTTAATTAATTTATGCCGGGAGCGGTTATTGGTTACCTATAGTTTTCTCAATGGACAGAGTCTAATTACAAATCCCGTATACGGAAAAATGGTTCGCCTCAAACCGTACACATTGCTGATTTTCCACCGTAACCACACGGGAGTTTACCTTCTCCAGCTGGCCGTCCTCATCCAGGCATACCACCTTAAGGTTCTGCGCACTAATCCCGCTCGGTATAGGAATCGTCACACTCATCTGCTGTTTGCCCAGTTTGGTAATGGGTATTCTCTTGTCCGCGTCCAGCAGCGTAATATTATAAACCTGCAAAGCCGTCAGCCCGCTTCCGGACACTGCCCTGCGGTAAGCGCTGTTTACGGCATCCCTGTCCGTAGTGTTATCGCTGATACTTAAGATGTAATTCCCCTGATTCCCGGACATTTCCGCAAAAGCCCCCGGCTGGCTGGAAATGGTAGTGCTGCTTATTTCTACCGTTACTCTTCCTGCCCCTGCCGCAGCCGTTCCTTCCGTCTCATTACCTGCCGCAGTATTTCCGGCCTCTCCGCCTTGCGTTGCAGCATCTCCATCCTCCGAAAGATATTCCATATCTTCCTGCCCGGATAATTCATAAGTCTTTCCGTAAAGCACAATCTCATCAGGCATTGACCTGGAGTTCACTTCCGCTTTATGCATCATACAGAATTTCACCTCCAGCAGCCCCGGGGTATCTCCGCTGGCCGCCCTTTTTACAGTGCACACCAATCCGCGGAACCCTCCTGCCTTGAAATCCAGCACCGTTCCCGGAATGTCTTCTTTTGTAATATTTTCATCTACAACGGCTACCTGTACATCCTTAAATACCGCATCCCGGTATTCCTCATTAACCAGACGGGTTGCTGTAGTCTCATAGGATACTGCCGGAAGCTGGCTTCCCAAAAATACCGCATTTTTCGTCCAGTCATGCTTTCCCGAATTCGACATATCATATGCCTTTAAGCCGATTTTCTTTACTGAAGCCGGAATCTTAATCGTGCTGATGGGGCATCCTTCAAAAGCCCTGTCCCTGATTTCCGTCAGATTCTCACCGCCTGATATGCTCACCAAATTGCTGCAGCCTGCAAAGGCGTCTTCCCCTATAATGGTTACGCTGGAAGGCAGGGATACTCCGGTTATCTGAGTATTCCCTTTAAAGGCTTCGGCTCCGATCTGTTTTACGCTGCCGGGTATTTCAATCTGGCTTCCCATCCCGCCATAAGCGATCAGAATCCCGTCGCCTACAATAACAAACGGATTTTCCCTGTCATTCTTTTTCTCTTTGAGCCATTTCGTCTCAGCAAAAGCCGAAGGCTCTATTTCCGTCACGGAAGAGGGAATTTCTATCTCAGCCAGATTGTCACAATGATAAAATGCCCCATAGCCAATAGCGGTCACCCCTTCCGGGATTGTAACCGAAGCAAGCCCGGACCGGGCAAAAGCGAACTCTCCAATCCGCTTTATCCCCTCCGGTATCCGGTAGTTCTCCAGCTGGCTGTTCCGATAATAAGCCTGGGATGCGATAGTCTCGTTATTTACCACCGTATACTTTGGATAAGAAGGTGAAGAACCGCCGCCGATTACTTCCATAGCGGCCGTTCCGCTATCAGGATAGGACTGGATATTTCCAGACTGGATACTCTCCCCCTGACTGTTTTCTGTCTGCCCATTTCCAGAGCGTACCATCGACTGGCTGTTATCCATGAAAACAACCGCATTTCCGCCCACCACGGCACTTTGTCCAAGCAGATTCCCATTCAGGGTACCGCTCACATTTCCACCGGCGTTCCCTTCCGGATTTTCATCGGCTGCTCCATTGGAACTTCCGTTATTATTCCCAGATGTTCCTGATCCTTCTTGTCCATTCCCTGCATCTGTTCCTCCCACATTGGATGTGTTCTGATAACCTGCACCGGGCACATTGGACTTATCCCTCTTTGACTCATACTCCGCCCCATAAGAACCGGCTTCTGCCAGCAAAGCCAGCTTGCTGCAGCTGTCAAAAGCGGTATCATGGATATAGGATACGGACATAGGAATCTCCGTATTTCCTAAGTTGAGACATCCGGCAAAAGCTTTCACGCCAATACGGCGCAAAGAATAAGAAAAGGCCACCTTTTCCAATTCCGTACACTTCTCGAAAGCATAATCCGGTATCTCCTCCACATTGCTTCCTATATAAACCCTTTTCAGATTCTGGCATCCCCAAAAGGCATAATTCTTAATTTCCTCCACAGTCGAAGGCATCTTATATTCCCCGGTGGAATACCCTGGAATCATACAATAAAGAATCTTTTTATCCTTGCTGTAAATAACTCCGTTTTCATAGGCGAAAGATTCATTTTTCTTATCCAAAGTCAAGGAAGAAAGCCGATGGCAGCCCGCAAATACACCGCTCCCCAGCTTTTTCAGATTCTTGCCAAGCTTCATGTTCCGTAGGCTGCTGCAGCCGCTGAAAGCGCCATTCCCGATTGAAGTGACCGTATCCGGAATAGCAATGGTCTCCAAAGACGAACAGCCGCTGAAAGCATTATAATCTATGCTCTCAATATATCCCGGCACCTCCACCTTCACCAGTTCCGTATGCCCCGCAAAGGCTTCTTTCCCAATATGTTTTACGGATGTAGGAATAGACACGGCGCTGGCCGTGCCTGTATATTTTACCAATGTGTCTCCCTGCATCTGAAAATCGGCAAAGGAAGCGGAAGCTGCCTTCACGTCCATTGAAGAAAAATGGATTGCCGCTGCTGTAAAACACAGCAGCAGCCCTCCTAAAAAATTTCGTATACTCTTTTTACTCATAGGCTCCCCCTAAAGTCAAGCGGTTTTCATCCTTGGCTGTTTCTTATCCTTTTTACAGAATAATATAATAGAAATACATGCCAGGCCCATCGCTAAGAACCACTTCGGATGAATCGGATCACCGGTCTTAGGCGTTGCGTCAATTAACCCTTCTGTCAGGTTGCCTTTATCCACATATATGGTATACGGCGAGAAGTGCGTTGCCGTAAACTGTACGCAAGGCACACCGTCAATCGTTGTAAACTTGGTATTCAAGTCTTCCAGGCTGCCATTGGATACTGCGGCTGCCTTATTATTACCGGCATACTGAATCAATCCATCCGGCAACGGCAGTGTAATATCCACTGTAATGCCCGATACATCGGTAATTTTCCTCTGTCCTGTAGCATCGTACAAGCTGATGTCCATAGGCAGATAAGCAATATTGCTCAAATCGCCATACTTCGCTTCCAGGGCCGCAATCACCGCAGCCGTAGCCTGGGCATCATCGGATACACGAATCACATAATTATCCGAAGAGCCGTTCACATTCGCGGAAGCCAAATCGGTATTGGATATACCGTTCTTTGTCACATCTACCGTAGTAGTGGAATTCCTCCGCGTGCTTCTCGTATTGCCGCTCACTGTAGAGGAAGCGCCGCCTTTCTTAAAGGTAGCCGAAACCACCACATCATTGGCCGGCATAGTAAAGGTTGTGGACACCGCCGACTGGTTCACAAAGCCAACTCCGCTGGAGGAACTGGTCCATTTATCAAATACTGTTCCATCCGCCCTTGCATAAGCATTAATCGGCACGATTGTTCCCGCTGTATACTCGCCGGAGCCGCTTCCGTCATTTACCGTTACTTTATATTTCTTTCCGTTTCCTGATACGGAATCATTGCTGCTTCCGGAGCTGCCGCTTCCGCCGCCGGAGCCGCCTCCATTGTTGCCTCCATTGTTGTCCCCATTGTTGCCTCCGCTTGGATTATTGGGGTCATCCGGGTTATTGGGATTCCCGCTTCCCTGTGTATATACTGCGAAAATATCCCAGTCTCTCGTTACATTTTTCCATCCTTCGGAAGACCAGCTGACGAAAGTATACCCTTCCTTGGTAGGATGTGCCGGTTCGATTGCGCTCTCCCCTGCCTTTACTTCCTGAGTCTTTCCTATCATTGTGGCCAGGTCAGCATCGGTATAGAAGCTTACATAGAACATACCGTCCGCCCTGTCATCATAAATGGAATAAATATCTACATTTCCAGTGATTGCGCTGTAATCTCTATCCCAGCCCTTGAATACTTTGCCTTCCACCTCCATTTCATCCTTAGGAGGCGCTATTGCTTTCTTTCCTTCTTCTACCCTCTGCGTGTACTCCGGCATTTCCTGTTTATTAATATCAAAGAAACGAACCAGATAAGTATTTGCCGCAATGGGCTCATACATCGCAGTGATTTCCGTAGGTGCTACGATAGGATTATAAATCTCCGCACTGGGCCACCATCCGGTAAACTGGTATCCGTCTGCGGTGTGGTCATTTACGTCCAATATGGTCAATTCCAGATTTTCCCCGTCCACTACCTGATAGGTCTTATATCTTGTATTGTCATAACCGTCAATCAAAGTTACTTCATGGACTTTCTTCAAGGAATCGTCCTGTTTTACGCCAATGTAATTATAGCCCTCCGCATAGATATCCGCCACGCTGCCCGGCAGTGTGATAAAGTCAAATGCCATAGAGGCAGGCCTCTCCTTCTTCGGATCGCCGTATGTGCCGTCAGGGTTCTTATCCACCAGGGCAAAAGCATCCGGCTCAATAACCCCTATACTGTCAGGTATCGTCACCGATGCGAGCCCTTCCGTATTCCAGAAAGAACCGGCACGGATGGCCCTAATCGTATTGGGCAATATCACTACGTTCAGGTTTTTGCTCTCTGCAAAACATAGGTTCGGTATATTTGCCACAGTCGTGGAAGACAAATCCACCTGGCGGACGGCCTGGCAGTCCATAAAGGCTTCCGGTGCAATTTCCGCGATTCCCGCCAGTTCATCCGGCCCCACTGCCCTGGAACCCACCACGCTTCCCCTTCCCGGCAGGCACTGCATAATTTTCTTTTTCGCGCCGTTCTCATCCAACGCATAGATAATCCCGTCTGTCTCGGTAAAATACGGGCTGTCATTAAAATTCACGCCCTTTAAGTTATCACAGCCGCTGAATGGCCGCAAGCCTAACGTATCCGTCTCTTTGCCCACTTCTGCCGTTTCCAGCTTCGGACACTCGTCAAATGCATAGTTCCCTATGGAGACCGTTCCACTCACATAAGCCGAAAGCAGTTCCGGCAGCCTTGCAAAAGTATAGGGCTCTATATTAATCAAACTCTTGGTTGTCAAGGTCTTAATATCCTTCGCCGGAGACTGATATGTCTCATCCGGGAAGGTTACATCCGGCAGGGATGCTATGGTATTCCCGCTGACAGTCAAGCCGGAGAACAGGCCTTCTTTGACGGACTGTACCCCTGTGGGGATGACGATATTTTCCACGCCATTCCTCATTCCCACCTGGTTTTCACCTCCGCCGCCGTTAGCAGCACCTAACGCTTCGGCTGCCAAATCTGTTGTCATATACGGATATCTGTAAGCAACTGTTGAATTCCTTGGTGTATAAGCCCCTACATAACCATCTGGCGCCTTGAAACCTTCCGTCAAATCAGCCATAGTAGGAAAATGAAGGAGTTCTGACTTTCCGGTATCCGGGTTATATTTCACCGTCAGATTAGTAGGCATGCCACTATAATAGGTAATATAAGTCAATGGCTGTGCCCCTTCATTGACCTTTGAGGTAGCTTTCATAGCATATTTGAACGGCTCCGTATTCGTTCCATCGTCCTTCTCAATCGCACCCGTAAAGCTCATAAATGGTGTGTGTGAAGAGTCCAAAAAGCTGGTATCCGTACAGGAGTTAGGGTGAACGCTTGTATTCCCATGGAAAGTATCCACCACCTGGGTAGCAAATGCACCATCGCCGATGGCTTCAATATTTCCCGCATTAGTAAATATAAGATGCTTCAAATTATGGCTTCCCTTAAACGCGTTATTGCCGATATACGTCACCGAACCGGGTATTGATATCTTTTCTATATAACAGTTATTATCAAAGCTTCCCTCAACTATGGAAGAAATATATTTAGGGCCTACTCTTTCGGGCATGATAATTTCCGGTACAGGTTTCCTCTCCGGCAGCCCGGTTTTGATATCTTCAATCTGGAACTTAATCAGTTCATTAGCACCATTTACCTGATAGATAAGCCCCACATCTTCATCAGATGTTGCTGTGCTGCTAAATCCCTTTTCCATAATCTCATATCTGTCTTCATCTAAATATTTAAAACAAATATGCCTTAAGTTTGCCACATTATGTGTCTGTGATTTTTCGCCGCTAGAACCTACCTTGTATCCAGGTCCTTCAATCCAGAATGTATCCTTTACATCTGCTTTAAATCTATCGAACGTGTAATCTCCGTCTACTTTTTTACTTCCACCATCATATCCGCCAATACCATCGTTTTCACTCTCTGCATCTGTTACAAACTGGATGGTATTGCTGAAGGTTTTAATATTTTTTAAGCTGGTACATCCCATCACTGTAGAAAGATGAAAAACTCCATTACCATTCTGATCCGCACCATTATAAGATGCGGGCAAAGTTAATGACTGCAATGATGTACAATTTTCAAATGCCCGGTATCCTATCCTATTTAATGCCGTTCCCTTCCCATCCTCACGATCTGATGTAATAATTTCTGTCAAATTTACACAATTCTTGAAACAAAAATCACCGATACTGTCAATAGCATTCGGAAGCGTAAAGGACTCTAATATGTCACAATTGGCAAATAATCCTGCCCCCAAAGTTGTCAATGTTGTTTCTGTAGGCATTGTCACTGAGACCAGACGCCTACAGTTAGCAAACGCATAGTTCCCTAGAGAAGACAAGCCATTCCCCAGCCTGATGCTGCTTAAGTTTATACATCCAAGGAAAGCATAATCCCCAATCCCTTCTATGTTAGACTTCCCCTGGCTGTCTCTTTCAAAGGTCAAATTCACAATATTGGAAATAGCTACCCCTTCCTCTGAGCCGCCAAAAACGCTGTGTTTGGAAGTTGACTTATGTATTTGCCCATCCGTTCCAGCATATTGATTGCCTATAAACCTCACGGGTGCCTCTCGAATTCGATTGTCACTATCTCCTGATATTAGCGTCCAGTTTTTATCCTCTTTTTCGTCCTTTCCCAAAGCTTCGTTACTCGGGATTCCTGAATCAGTATTATAATAATACAGTTCTACATCTGTTCCCCCTGGACTCCAAATGGATTCTTCATTAGGAGTACATGGCCGAAATGCCTCGAATTCCTCCACCTGCTGTTCATCAGCATAAGTTACATAGTCATCGAATATTCCGTTCCCATTCAAATCGTCTATCGTAAGCACCGGATCATTCCCCGGCACATTTCTGGTAACGGTTTTCGTCTTCTTGTAATACAAAGGCTTCCCTAATTTATTTGCTGCCGCATAGGCTTCAGTTCCAGTTGCACCATCCGTAAACCTCATATAAGCATCCATTACCAAAGGTATCTGCAGATTCCCTCCTGGCAATTCCTGTGCCTGAAAGCCAACAATAATCGCCAGCTTATTCATATCCGAACCAGTATAATTCCCGCTTCTGTCCACATATACAAAACGGAAATTTCCCGTCTGATCCCGATATACCGGTGCACCATCTGCAATCGTTGGAATAGTTGTGGTATTTGAATACACCCAGTTATTAGACTGACTCCAATCATTATTAGGTGGGTCTATTTCTTCCACCCATCCGGCCGGACCCCCAGGCGCCGCCTCCATCGGCTGCACCGGTATCGCCGTCACTATCAGCGCAGAAATCATAAACAGGCAGCCTAATGTCTTACGCACCTGTTTTTTCAATCTCCATTTTCTTTTTTTGGTTTTCTTGACCTTAGCCATTTCTGCTCTCCTCCATCGTAATGCTCATACTATTATTACTGCACCCTCTTCGCCACTACTACAAACCTCCCATCCGTCTGCGAGTGGTCACAGGTGGATAATGTCAGCAGTTCTTCGCCGTACTGGGCGCTCACTCCCGTATCATACAGCGACATTTCTTTCATTTCCCTCATATAAGAATCGAACTCCTCTGCCGAATTCGCATCTATAAATTGATAATACTTAAAAGCAATCTCGTTTTCCTTAAGCACCTTTGCCCGGAATACATACATCACCTGGTAAGTACCTTTCTCATATATCGTATCAAACTGGATAATACTATGCTTCTTATAATATGACTCGCTGGAATATTTTTCCAAATCGCCAAACATTTTTCCCGACCTCATGTGATGCCCGTACAGAATCAGGTTCTGGGAACGTGGGTAAGCCACACAGTCCTTATCCATAAAAATACTCCCGTTATTATCCTTTTCCTGATTGAAATTATGATCCAGATAATATTCGTTGTTGGATGTCTGCATCACAGGGTAGTCTATTATTGTATCGTCAATTTTCAGCCATCCGATTAGCCTTTTGTTCTTATTATATAAAGTTTTATATTCGTTCAGAACATCGGGCAGCTCTACCTCTTCCTCCTGACCGCGCACCACTAGCGGTTCTTCCTTCGGGCTGGCCAGCACATCGCTGTTTTTCAGGCTGGCCAGCTGCTCATAATCCATATCTGTCTTCTCTGCCATATAATAATATGCAATAAAATATCCGAAGCATATCACTGCCCCGGCTGTACATAACGCCACCAGCAGTTTCCGTTTCCTGTCTCTCGCCTTCAGCTGAGCGGCAATCTCCCGTTGCATATCTTTATCAAAGTCTTCCAGGGAAAGTTTATCATCCTTCCCGCCGGCTTTCGCGCCCATGCCCGAACCGGCCGCTCTCCCTTTCCTCCCGTTTCCGCCTTTGCTTACAGTTTCTTTCCCTCCCTGCACTGTCTTACTGCTTACATCCTTTGCGCCCCCGTACTTCTTAGCCAGTTCGGCAACCTTACCCACAAATCCCTTGCCCAGAGCGGTTTCGAAGGGGTATGTGCCCGTCTGCAGCTTTTGATGCAAATCCAGCACAGCCTTGGGATTCTTCAAATTATATACGGAACATATTTTCTCTATCTTTTTCTTATCCCTTAAAGCAGCCTCATATTCCGCCTTTGTACGGAACTGCCCTCCCCCTGCCGTATGACTTTGCGCCATTCACCGACACTCCTTCATGTAACCCATTTCTATTATATGTATACGCCCCAATTTGGGGCGTAATAATTTCATATATAGTTTATTTTACTATACCTTGAAATTAATGCAAGCCTTTTGCCCATATATTGTACCAGATTTTTTATTTTTTTTAAAGTCTTTTCGATAGATTTCCGATTTTTTCCGGTTTGGTATATAAGAAAACAATATTACATTAATCGCTTCGTATTCTTAGCAAGTTCATATTGCGACCTTATGAACACGTCTCCGATGCTGTTTCTTATAAGAACAATAGCTTTACTTACCCAGTATGCGGCTAATAAAAGGCTGGGACTTAAATTTTACCCTACAATATTGTAGGGTATTTTCCATCATATAGGACAGTTCATCGAACTTCCCTATATGATAAAACCTTCGGACAGGCTCCTAGGGATTTCTCTTGGCTTCGCCTAAGGAGTAAAATGGAAACTGATGGTCTCCTGCAAAAGTCATAAAGCCTCATAAGCCTACAAATCACTGGCAAAATTCTTGTTATACATAAATCCCCCTAAATTTTTTCAAAAAAATACATCACCATGGAAACAATGCCAAGCCATGCTACATAGTATAAACCATAAATAAAAAAATTTTTGGAGGCAACACTATGAGTGATTTAACAGCAACAAACTGCGGCTGCGGCACAAGCACAAGATCCGGCTGCGGATGCAATTCTATTATTTGGATTCTGATCCTGCTTTGCTTCTGCAACGGCGGCGACAGCAGCGATGGCTGCGGGTGCGGCGGCGGCCTTTTTGGCGGCAACGGCTCCGGCTGTGGATGCGACAATATGATTTGGATTCTCCTTCTGCTCTGCTGCTGCGGAAACTCTTTCTAAAGCTGCGGATCGGGCACATCTTGAAAATAGGCTCTTATGAGCCTATTTTCTCTTAAGTGCCCTTCACGTATATTTTATTTTCACCATACATAAGATTTAAAAAGGCAAATGGGGGCAGAACACCTTTGAAAGCGCATTCCCGCCGTCCGGCAGAAAGCAGTTTTCAAACGTGTTCCAAGGTAGATTATGGAAACAAACGAACATGACAATATCATCGCTTTCGATACATTATATACAAACAACCACATACAGATGCTTAAAATTGTCATGCCTTATTTTGATGCCCAGGCTCAAGGACAACTGGCCGTTTACATCAAATACCTGGAATTCCGGCATACTCTTGACTATTTTTCCCGCCCCCATGAGTTAAGCGGCTGTTCCTTTCATAAAGAAGAATTCAATATAAACAAAATCTGCTCCCAGCTTTCCCCATTCTGCAGCAGCGCGGAAAAAGAAAAGCTGGAACGGATAGCCGGTATTTTCCGTTCTATAGAAATGTACAAGGAAATGAGCCGTACGATGGAAATGATGAAGGAATTTGCCCCGGATCTGTTTGCAAATGGCCTGGGCAGCATGTCCCCTTCGGGAGATGCCATAGATTCCCCGGAAGGCAGTGATGCAAATTCCTCAAATCAGCCAAATCAACAGAACAATACTATGATGGAAATGCTCATGGGCATGCTTTCCCCTGAGCAGAAGTCCATATTTGAAATGTTTGGAGGTAATAGCACACATGAATCAGACGGAATGGATGAATGACCCTTTGGTTGCCGGCATCGACAAGACAAAACTGCAGTTTCTTCAGATGCTTGTCTTCGAAGGCCAGAATCTTACGAAAGAGCAAATGCTCCCCTTTCTTATGTCCGTAGCGCAGAAAGGGAAAAAACAAAATATTTCCTTTGACAATAACGAAATAGATGCTATCGTAACTGCGCTGCAAAAATATTCCACACCGGAAGAAATTAATAAAATAAATAAACTGATGGCCTTGAAGAAGAAACGTTAAACGGGAACAGGGGTGTGTCGCAACAGTCCAGACAAGCCGGAACTGTTATGATATATCGCCCCTGTTCCCATTTTCCGTTGATTATATGCAATTATAACATGATGTTTCGTTCATTACATGTCTTTCAGGACGTTACCGCCATGATTTTTCCGGCAATTACGGTTTCGCCACAATATTCACAAGCCTTCCCGGCACATAAATCTCTTTCACAATATTCCCGCTCAGCTTGCCTTTTACCGCTTCTTTCCCGGCTGCGATGGCATCCTCTTTACTGATGTCGCTGGCCACCTGGATAGTAGCCCGCACTTTGCCGTTCACCTGGACAGCGATTTCCACCGTTGCCTCTATAGTCTTTGCTTCCTCAAATTCCGGCCATGATGCCTGATAAACTTTTCCTTCAAAACCTACCAGTTCCCACAATTCCTCCGTAATATGAGGCGCTACCGGATTTAACATGGTAAGCAGAGTCTTAAACTCGCCTTTTGTCACGGCGTTTTTCTTATAAAAATCATTAATAAGCGCCATCATTGCCGCAATGGCTGTATTGTATTTCAGGCTTTCAAAGTCATTGCTCACTTTTTTGATGGTTTGATGCATTTTCGTTTCCAGATCCTGGCTGTAACCGTCTCCTTCCGTCAGGATATCCTGCAGCTTCCATACCCTTTCCAAGAAACGGCGGCAGCCCTTTACGCCGTCCTCCGACCAGGCTGCGCTCAATTCAAATGCGCCGATGAACATCTCATAGGTCCGCAAAGTATCCGCACCGTAATCCCTTACGATATCGTCCGGGTTCACCACATTTCCCCTGGACTTGCTCATTTTCTCCCCATTAGAGCCCAAAATCATCCCATGGGAAGTACGCTTCTGGTATGGTTCAGGACAGGGCACTACTTTCTCATCATATAAAAACTTATGCCAGAACCGGGAATATAACAGATGCAGGGTGGTATGCTCCATCCCTCCGTTATACCAGTCCACCGGCATCCAATATTCCAATGCCTCTTTGCTGGCCAGAGCATTCTCATTTTTGGGGTCCGTATAGCGTAAGAAATACCAGGAAGAACCGGCCCATTGGGGCATGGTATCCGTTTCCCTTTTGGCAGGCCCGCCGCAGCAAGGGCAAGTGGTATTTACCCAATCCGTCATTGCAGCCAAAGGTGACTCCCCGTTATCGGTAGGCATATAGCTTTCCACCTCCGGCAGTTCTAAAGGAAGTTCGCTTTCATCCAACGGAACAAACCCGCATTTTTCACATTCCACAATAGGAATCGGCTCGCCCCAATAACGCTGCCTGGAGAACACCCAATCCCTTAACTTAAAGTTGGTCTTCTTCGTTCCGATACCCTTTTCCGTAAGGAATTCCACAATCTTTTCCTTCGCCTCCGCCACGTTCAATCCGTTCAGGAAATCCGAATTCACCAGCATGCCTTCGGCCACATCCGTGTAAACGGCTTCCTCTACACCCACAGGGCTTCCGGCAACTACCTCCACAATAGGCAGCCCGAACTTTTTCGCGAATTCCCAGTCTCTTTCATCATGGGCAGGCACCGCCATAATCGCCCCTGTTCCATATGTCATCAATACATAATCGGAAATCCAGATGGGAATTTCTTTCCCATTCACCGGATTGATAGCCGTCAGCCCATCGATGGCCACACCGGTCTTCTCCTTGGCCAGCTCCGTCCTCTCAAAATCCGATTTTCTCGCTGCCATCTCCCGGTATGCCACCACATCGTTCCAGTTTTTAATCTCATCCTTATACTTATCTATCATCGGATGCTCGGGGGACAGCACCATATAGGTTACGCCGAACAGCGTATCCGGCCTTGTGGTATATATCCTTAAAGTCTCTTCCTTATCCTTTACCCGGAAATCCACTTCCGCACCTTCAGACTTGCCAATCCAGTTCTTCTGGGATACTTTCACCCGTTCCACATAGTCCACGCTGTCCAAATCCCTAATCAGCTGATCCGCATATTCGGTAATTTTCAGCATCCACTGGCTCTTCACCTTACGGACTACCTCTGCCCCGCACCGCTCGCACACGCCGTTGACCACTTCCTCATTGGCCAATCCTACCTTACAGGACGTGCACCAGTTAATGGGCATCTCACTCTTATAGGCCAATCCGGCCTTAAACAGCTTTAAGAAAATCCACTGAGTCCATTTATAGTATCCCGGGTCCGTCGTATTGATTTCCCTTTCCCAGTCAAAGGAATAGCCCAGGGCATGGAGCTGCCCTTTAAAACGCTCCACATTGTTCTTCGTCACCATCTTCGGGTGGATATGGTTTTTAATGGCATAATTCTCGGTAGGAAGGCCAAAAGCGTCCCATCCCATGGGATAAAGCACATTGTACCCCTGCATCCTCCTCTTTCTGGCCACGATATCCAACGCCGTATACGGCCTGGGATGTCCTACATGAAGCCCCTGCCCTGACGGATATGGGAATTCCACCAAAGCATAATACTTTGGCTTCGAATAATCGTCCGAAGTCGCAAACGCCCTCTCCTCATCCCAAATTTTCTGCCATTTTAATTCTACCTCTCTGTGATTATACGGTTCTGCCATCTTTTTTTTGCTCCTTTATTATCCATCTTTTTCTAAATCCTGATCATTATCGTCAATACATACCGGCCATAAAAACACTCTAAAACACCGATAATTCTATACTTTTTCCCCTCTCCTGTCAAGTGCCGGAATGCACATTAGCGGATGGCTTGTAACAGTTCAGCCCAGGACTTTGCAC